>JAICXS010000024.1 GCA_025934615.1 Nitrospiraceae bacterium | reverse complement strand
GGAGCAAGGCATCACGATCGATACGGCGCGAACGTTTTTTACCTGGAACGGGCGGCAATACATCATCATCGATGCCCCCGGGCACAAAGAATTTCTCAAGAATATGGTGTCGGGTGCGGCGAGGGCCGAGGCGGCCTTACTGCTGATCGACGCGCTCGAAGGCGTCAAAGAGCAATCGAAGAAACACGGGTATCTGCTTTCCATGTTGGGTGTCAAACAGGTCGCCGTTATCGTCAATAAGATGGACCTGGTCGGCTACCGACAGGATGTGTTCGACGGGATCGAAAAGGAATATCGCGAGTTCCTCGGTCAATTCAAAGTTACGCCGGAATGCATCATTCCGGTGAGCGCCAAACTCGGCGACAATATTGTCGTGCGCAGCACCCACATGCCCTGGTATCAGGGCTCGACGGTTTTGGACACACTGGGTCAGTTTACAAAGGAATCCATCCGCGCTGAACTGTCCCTGCGGTTTCCGGTCCAGGATGTCTACAAGTTCGACGCGCGACGGATCATTGCCGGCCGGATTGCCGCAGGCCGACTCAATGTCGGCGATCGTCTCATCTTTTCGCCCTCCAACAAGAGTGCAAACGTCAAGACGATCGAAGCGTTTAATATTGAACCGTCACCGACGGAGGCCCATGCCGGCCAGTCCGTCGGGGTCACGCTGGACGAGCAAATCTTCGTCGAGCGCGGTGAAATCGCTTCCCGGCCGGACGATATCCCGCTGGTTTCGACGGCGTTCCGTGCGAACATCTTTTGGCTGGGCCGCCGTCCATTGGAACACAGAAAAAAGTATCTGCTACGCCTGGGCACGCGCGAAGTCGGATGCGAAATCGTCGCCATTCACCGAATTGTGGATACGGCCGCCCTCGATCATCTTCAGGGCGGCGAGCGTGTGGAGAAAAATCAGGTCGCCGAGCTCACGGTGCGCGCCAAGGCACCGATTGCCTTCGATCTGTCCCGCACGTTTGAAACCACCGGCCGGTTTGTCATTGTGGATGATTACGATATCGCCGGTGGCGGCATCATTACCGAACTCGTCCATGACGAGCAGGAGACGCTACGGGATGAGGCGCGCCGGCGCGATTTCGCATGGGTCAAGGGTGAAGTGAGTGCCGAAGCACGGGCGCAGCACTACGGTCATCGGTCGGCAATTATTTTGTTTACCGGAGGCCGGCACACCGGGAAATCGTTCTTGGCGCGCAAGTTGGAAGCCATGCTCGTCTCAGAAGGCCGCCACGCCTATTTGCTCGATGCTGAGAATCTCCGTCGAGGGCTCGACGCCGATCTCGTGGAAACCGATGAGGCGCACGCGCAAGAGATGGTCCGTCGATACGGGGAGGTTGCGCATCTCCTGGTTGATACGGGACTCATCCTGATCTCGACCACCAATCCGTTTGCTCTCCCCGGCCATGAGGCCGCTCAATCCATTCGGACGCTGGTTCACCCGACCCCCGTGATCTCGGTACACATGACGAAGTCGGATGAAGAAGCGCCACCAAACACCGACTTGCATTTCGCCGGCCCGAAAAACTTCGATGAAGCCGCTCAGCAAATCATTGAAGAGCTGAAACGCAAAGGTGTGCTGGCACGAGCGATCGGCGCGAAGCCCACCTTTCAATATTCGATCTGACTTGTCTATGCAGGTATTGATGTCAGGGCTTGTCAAAAAGTTAACCATTACACCCGCCCAACCCCAGACGCGCCAAGACGCGTCCCTTCCGAAGCAAGGCCGCAGGGAGTGAGGCGAGCGAGGCGTACCCTTTGTGGTGCGTTCAGCGAGGCTCGCGACTGAGAACGCCGCTGGAGAGCTTTTCACGACGCCCTGCGTTTGACTCCTCGGAAATCGCTATGCTACCGTGTGCGACTTATGGCTATTGAAAAAGACCTGAAATCAATCCTCGGTAAATTAAACTACTCCGACGATGCCAAGGTGGTCCAACAGATCACTGAGCAAATGCGGCAGGTGCAGGCACGCATGGCCGGCGTTCAACACAAACTCGTTGTGATGAGCGGCAAAGGCGGTGTCGGCAAGAGCATGACTACGGTCAATCTAGCCCTGGCGTTCGCCCGTCAGGGCGCTAAGGTGGGCGTCTTGGATGTCGACCTCAATGGTCCCTGTGTACCGCGGATGCTTGGGATGACCGGCCAATCATTGACGATGACTTCCGATGGAGCCATTCCACCGGTCGGGCCGTTGGGCATTAAGGTCGCTTCAATGGATTTCTTTCTCGATCCTGCTTCGCCGGTCCGTTGGAAAGGTCCGATGGACGTCAGCCCCGTTTGGCTCGGGTTAATGGAGATGAACGTCATCCGGGAATTTCTGGCGGACGTCATGTGGGGCGAGCTTGACTATTTGCTGACCGATTTGCCGCCGGGCGCCGCTGCCGACAAACCACCCGTCATCGCGGGCTTTATCCCTGATTTGGCGGGCGCCATCGTCGTCACGACGCCATCAGAAGTCGCTTCGGACGTCGTGCAGAAGTCTGTCACCTATGCGAGAGACATGGGCATCCGCGTGCTGGGCATGGTCGAAAATATGAGTAAGTACCGCTGCCCATCGTGTGGAGCAGAGCACGACCTTTTCGAAGGCGATACCGAGGCCTTGTGCGACGCGCTCAACGTGCCGCTCCTCGGTCGAATCCCGTTCGATCGAAGCCTGGCGCGGACCTTTGATAAGGGCGCGCCGCTGTTGGATGATCAGTATCCGACGATTCAGCGTTTTCAAGAGATTGCCGGACGGATTCAGTCGCTGTTAGATTATAAGAAGGTGTTAGCCGAAAAACTGTGAGCAGCGATCAGCCTCAGCCATCAGCTTCTTCATGGGGAACTTTGAGCTGCATTTTGGCTCCTCTTTAGCGGATGACTGAAAACTAAGCGCTGACCGCTTCCGGAAGGAGCCGTCATGAAATTCGTTTGCCTCAATTGCGAAACGTACATGGGTTTCGAAAAAGTGGAGAAGCCGGCCGAAGGGTCACTCGGCGTCTTTTTTGGATGCCCCTCATGCGGAGCAAAGTTTTCCATGGTCACCAATCCGGGCGAAACACAGATGGTCAGTTCGCTCGGCGTGAAACTAGGTGGTCGCACTGTCGCGGCGGAACCGTTCGAGATGACGCGCGGCACGTTAAAAGATGAAGCGCTTGCAGGTTCCGGGCAAATGGCAGCCTATTTGAACGAAAAAATCCAGGGAGGGCAGCCGATAGCTGCGGCTAGCAGTGCGGTAAAGACTCCCCCGAATCAGGTCAAAGAAGGTGAAAAGTCCGGCAGCGGTTGCCCGTTCTCTGCCATGGTGGCGGAAATGGGATTAACTTCCGGCGGTAAGCCCGCGGCTGGCGCCGCGGCCGACTTCGCTTGGACAGCCGATGCCAAAGAAAGACTTGAGCGATTGCCTTCGTTCGTGAAGCCTATGGTCCAAAGCAGTGTCGAGGCTTATGCAAAAAAGCACGGATTTAAAACGATTAACCTTCAAGTAATGGACGACTCGAAGAATGATTCCAATGGAATAGCCTGGACGCCGGAGGCTGAAAAGCGATTGGAGAACATCCCGGATTTCATCCAGCCCATGGCGCGCCGCGAGATCGAACGGCTTGCCAAAGACCGAGGCGCCACGACGATTACTGCCGAAGTCATGGATGACGCAAAAGATAAGTTTATGAAGTTCATGTAGCCGATGTAGCCAAAGACGGCTTGCTCACACAATGGCCCATCCGGTATAACGCCGGGTGGGCTTTTTCGTATCGTAGGAGATTACAAGAGATTGAAAGTTCAATGGTGGATCACTCCCCTTGGCATGGCCGCCATCGCTCTCGCCATTCTGATGGTGGCGATGTCCGTCTATCCTCACGATGGAAGCGAGTCGTCAATCTCCCATGAGCACGCGGGATCTCATCATCACGGCATGCCCGATTCTGCCGATCAGTGGGAAGGGTCTCGTGAAGGGAAAGCCTATTCTAATTTCAACCATCACTTGGCCGGAGTCTTTGTTCTCCTTATTGGGCTCAGCGAAATCCGCTATGGGGTTGCCGTCTCGGTGTTGGCCTGGACCCGCTTCTTCCTGCCGGTGTTTATGGTTTCGGTCGGGGTGTTCCTGCTGATCTGGAGCGATCATGAGGGATGGCCGTTTGGCTCGACCTTCTCGCAAGTGTTTTTCACCGGTGAGTGGGAAACGATTCAGCATAAGTGGTTCGGGATACTCGCATCGGTGATCGGTGTCATTGAATGGCTGCGGCGAACGGGACACGTGATGGGGTGCTGGTGGAAGTTTCCCTTGCCGATCTTTGCCATTGTCGGGGGGTTGTCGTTATTCCTCCACAGCCACGGCGCGAATCCCGCAGCTCACAAGATTGCGCTGCACCATGCCGTCATGGGGATGATGGCCGTGACCGCGGGCTCGTCAAAATTTGTGTCCGATTGGAACGGAACACTCAGCGCCGACAAGGCTTCACGATGGGAGCTTGCGTGGGCAGCGCTCGTTTTGCTCATCGGCATTCAACTGCTGATTTATTCTGAGTAAGGAGATGTCAATCGATCGCTCCCCCAAAGTGGCCGCCCTTTTATCTGCCGTGCTGCCGGGACTCGGGCAATTCTACAATCGTCAATGGGGCAAAGGAGCCGGTTTCCTAGTTGCCACGCTGGTGATCGATGCCGGTCTGGGCGTGACCTCCGAAACAATGACCCTGTTTCAAAGCGTCTTCCTGGGTGCTCAGGGGAGTCCAATCAATGTTGGCAGCGTTATGCTGCGGATGCTGCCGCTCGCGGCAATTGCGATGTGGAGCATTACCGATGCCGTCCGCACTGCAAAGACCTTTCAGCAACCTCCTCGTCCTCTCCGGGCCCTTCATTGACACCCCTCTTCTGAGTGTGTTAGACCAGCTTTCATTGAACACTTCAGTGGCAGGGTGCTCAAAAGGGCCATCTCAAAGGGGCCCATCTAGTGAATCGAGCGCGAAGTTGGTGGGTCTTTTCAGCAGCCTGCTAAGGAGGGGAGTATGGGTGGCCACAGCCATTGGGCTACCGTCAAACGACATAAAGCTTCTGTGGACGCGAAGCGGGGAAAGGTCTTTACCCGCCTCATCCGTGAGCTGACCATTGCGGCTCGTACGGGGGGAGATCCCGATGGAAATCCACGCTTGCGGCTCGCGATCGCGAAGGCGAAAGACGCGAATATGCCGGGCGATACGCTGAAGAAAGCCGTCATGCGCGGTACTGGTGAATTGCCCGGTGTGACCTATGAAGAATTTTCATTGGAAGGCTATGGTCCCGGTGGAACGGCCGTCTTGCTGGAGATCACGTCAGATAACCGAAACCGGACCGTCGCAGAGATCCGAAATATCCTGACCAAAAACGGCGGCAATATGGCCGAGGCAGGATCGGTCGCCTGGCAATTCCACAAAAAGGGCTTGCTGACCGTTGACAAGGGAAAAGTAGACGAAGATCAACTGTTGTCATTGGCGCTTGAAGCCGGAGCGGAAGATGTGAAGAGTGATGAGAAGACCTTTGAAATTATCACGGCCCCTCACGACTTCGAGGCCGTCAAAAAGGCCTTGAGCGACGCCAAGATTGAGACGGCTGTAGCCGAGGTGACGTACGTCCCACAGAATTATATTCGGCTGGAGGAAAAGCCTGCTGAGCAAATGTTACGGCTCATGGAAATCCTCGACGAGCACGATGATGTGCAAAAGGTGAACGCCAACTTCGATATCCCCGAAGAGATCATGGAAAAAGTCGCCGCTGCGGCCGGGTAGCGGAACCTGTAATGAGCGATGAACGTCAAGAGGCGCGCATCTTAAGTAGCTCCTATTCCACACTCAGCATTCAGCACTCGGTACTGCTGATCAGATGATCGGCGCGCTGACCGGCCGGCTGGCCTTTAAGTCTCCGTCCCAGATTACCCTCGACGTCCAAGGCGTCGGCTACGAAGTCTTTATTCCACTCAGCACGTTCTATTCTCTTCCGGATGTCGATCAGTCGGCCTCTCTGCGGGTCCATACGCATCTTCGCGAAGACGCCATTCAGTTGTTCGGATTTTTGACCATCACAGAGAAGGACGCGTTTGTTCTCTTGACCGGGATTTCCGGCATTGGCCCGAAACTGGCGCTCAGCGTCCTTTCCACATTAAGCGTGACGGATCTGGTTTCCGCCATTCAGGCCGGTGATATGGAGAAGCTGGCGACCGTGCCGGGAATCGGGAAGAAATCAGCCGGGCGCATGGTTCTGGAATTGAAAGACAAAGTGGAACGGTTGCATGCCATGCCTTCTGCTACGGTACACGTAACGAGTGATCCCTCGTCGCGTTTACATGAGGATGCGCTCTCTGCGCTAGTCAATCTCGGGTATCGCGCCCAAGAAGCAAAAGACATCATCAAGCGAATCACTCAATCTCAATCCAGCCCGATTCCTCTTAAGGACCTGATTCGTGAAACACTGAAGGAGCTGGCAAGGGGGTAGGCACTCATGAGAACGCGCACGACCGAACGAGTGAGCCGATATCTGTATTCGCTCACGCTATGGCATGGCTTGGCAGGGGCGATGCTACTGCTGCTCTGTTTCCCAACCGCACTCCGTGCTGAAGACGGTACCGAACCAAAGAGCGCCAGAATGACCTGTGGGTCCTGTCCCGAAGGATATGCGACAACCGGTGTCACAACCGACGCAAAGATTTGCAAAGATGGCGATCCGACAGTTGTGCAGTGCGTGCCATTGGGGGCAAACATCCTCTCCGTATGCGGCTCGTGCCCAGATGGGTATCGGCAAGTCGGTAGTTCCTCAAGTCCGGCCCGTTGCGGCAATACCGACGGAGGCCGTATGACGCAGTGCCAGCTCGAGAAGATGCAAAGCACCATGCCCGATCCCAACCAAGGCGGGATTACCTGTCCTCCGAACTGTGGGTCTACGGTCGCTCCCGGCCAAGGGGCCATTCCTCCGCCACCGAAGTTCCGCCCCTCTCCGGAGAAGAAAAGCGAATGAGTCGACGAAGCGTGTTCGGTTATCCATGTACCGGGTTTCCAGGGAAGACATGACGGATCGTATCGTGAACGGGCAATTAGCGGACGAAGAACATAGACTCGATACGGCGTTACGCCCGCACACGTTGGAGGAATACGTCGGTCAGACGCGGATGAAAGAATCGTTGCGAATCTGCATTGAAGCGGCCAAGCGGCGTGGCGAGGCCTTGGACCACGCCATATTTTATGGTCCGCCCGGATTGGGAAAGACCACCATCGCCCATATTATCGCCCGCGAAATGGGCGTATCGATCCGTTCGACATCCGGGTTGGTTCTCGCACATGCCGGTGACTTGGCGGCTATTCTGACTAATCTTCAGGAAGGCGACGTGCTGTTTATCGACGAAATTCACCGGCTTCCCGGATCGGTGGAAGAAGCCCTCTACCCGGCCATGGAAGACTACCAGCTCGACTTGGTTATCGGGCAAGGCCCGTCCACGCGCACCATCAAGTTAGACCTCCCGCGCTTTACACTCATCGGCGCCACGACACGAGCCGGCGCGCTTACGTCGCCGCTCCGGGAACGATTCGGGCTGGTCCATCGCCTCGAGTTCTATTCGCCGACAGAACTTGAAATTATCGTGACACGATCTGCCGGCTTGCTGGGGGTACCGATGGATCGTGAGGGCGCGTCAGAGATCGCGCATCGCGCACGTGGAACTCCCCGAATCGTCAATCGCTTGATCAAGCGTGCGCGTGACTTTGCCCAGATCAAAGCGCACGGCCATATCACGCGCGAGGTGGCTCACGACGCCCTTGAATGGCTCGGCATCGATTCAGCCGGTTTTGACGACATGGATCGCAAAATTCTCTTGGCCGTTCTCGAAAAATTTAGGGGTGGACCGGTCGGCGTCGAATCGCTGGCGGCCGCCGTTAACGAAGAAAAGACCACGTTAGAAGATGTCTATGAACCATTTCTCATTCAATCCGGATACCTCGAACGTACCGCCCGCGGGCGGCATGCGACTCGGCTCGCGTTTGAACACTTCGGAAAAATGAAGGATTTGCTGTCCTAGGCTCTGGAGAGCCAGCGCGTGCCCTGCGCGGGCATTTTGCCTGAGCGCACAAATCCCTTTGATATCCTTGAAATTCTCCCGCGCTTTTCTGTATGATCGTACTTTCCTTTTGTCACCGTGCGGCTGAGGCTGTGGTCCGCAACCTGCAGCCTTCGCGAGGGTCGTCAGTATATGGATGATCAAAAAGATATCGCGTCTTTTCGGAAGGCGATCGATCAGCTCGATGACGATCTCTTGCGGCTGCTCAATGAGCGCTCTAAGAACGTCGTTGAAATCGGCAAATTAAAAAAGAGCGCCGAGGCGAATGCCCATCTCCACACACCGCGCCGCGAAGCTGAAATCATCGACCGCCTCACGCAGGCGAACACGGGGCCATTTCCCAATGAGGCGATCCGGTCCGTGTACCGCGAAATCATGTCCGCCTCTCTGTCATTGGAAGGGCCTCAGAAGGTCGCCTATCTCGGCCCACGGGCGACGTTCACCCATCTGGCGTGTCTACAGAAATTCGGAAATTCGGCGCAGTATCTCCCCGTCACCAGCATCAAGGAAGTGTTCAACGAGGTTGAACGCGACCGGGCGCATTTCGGAATCGTCCCGATTGAGAACTCCACCGAAGGAGTCGTCAACCATACCTTGGATATGTTCATTGACTCGAATCTTGTCATTTATGGAGAGGTACTGCAGGAGGTTTCACACCACCTTCTGTCCAAAACAGGACGCATAGAGGATATCGCTACTATTTACTCTCATCCCCATGCGATTGCGCAGTGTCGCAATTGGCTTGAAACCAATGTGCCGAAGATTCCCGTCGCGGAAGTGCCGAGCACGGCGCGCGCGGCCGAACTGAGCGCCAATGATTCGACGGTCGCCGCGATTGCGTCGGAACTTGCAGGTGAATTGTACGGTCTGAAAGTGGTCCGATCTCGGATCGAGGACAATGTCAATAATTTCACCCGTTTTTTGGTGCTGTCCCAGAAGCCGCCTGAGCGGACGGGCAAAGATAAGACGTCCGTTATGTTATCGGTCAAAGACAAGGTAGGCGCGCTGTACGATTTGTTGCGACCCTTCGCCTCGAACGGCATTAACTTGACGAAGATCGAGTCACGTCCCTCCAGACGCAAGGCGTGGGAATACCTTTTTTTCGTAGACATTGAAGGGCATGTCGATGAAGATCGGGTCAAGAAGGCACTGGAAGAAATCAAGGGACGATGCCTCTTCATGAAGATTCTTGGATCCTATCCCATCCATAGCTGATCATGCCATTGAACATTCATTCGCACATTGCCTCTCTGGTTCCATACGTGCCGGGGAAGCCCATTGATGAACTGGAGCGCGAACTGGGCATTCCACGCGCGATCAAACTGGCGTCGAATGAAAATCCTCTAGGACCATCGCCAAAGGCCATGGCTGTCTTGGCTGGTGCCGCCGCCACGCTTCATCGCTATCCGGACGGAGGAGCGTATCGTCTTCGTGCTGCGCTGGCAGATCGTTATAAGCTGTCTTC
Source organism: Nitrospiraceae bacterium (assembly GCA_025934615.1). Taxonomy (GTDB): domain Bacteria; phylum Nitrospirota; class Nitrospiria; order Nitrospirales; family Nitrospiraceae; genus JAICXS01. The sequence goes on along the minus strand of JAICXS010000024.1, from coordinate 1,425 downwards.
CGACCATGTGATCCTCGGCAATGGCTCCGATGAAATTCTTGGGCTGTTGGCGCGAGCATTTCTCTCGCCCGGCGACGAAGCCGTGATGGCGGATCAGACATTCGTCATTTACAAAATGGAAGTGACGGCGGCACATGGCAAGCCCGTGATCGTCCCACTTAAGCAATGGCGCCATGACCTGCAAGCGATGGCGGACGCGATCACAGCCAGGACGCGGCTCATCTTCATCTGCAATCCCAATAATCCGACCGGTACGATGGTCACCGCCGCGGATGTCCATGCTTTCATGCAGCGTGTGCCGGACGATGCCATCGTTGTCTTCGACGAAGCCTATTACGAATATGTTCAGGATCGAGATTTTCCGGACAGTTTGAGCTGGGTGCTACAGCAGCGCAACGCGATCATCCTGCGGACGTTCTCAAAGATCTACGGCCTTGCCGGATTGCGGGTCGGCTATGGATTGACCACGCCTGAAATTGCAGGGTATTTGAATCGCGTCCGCCCTCCGTTCAATGTGAACACCATGGCGCAAGGCGCCGCCCTGGCTGCATTGCACGATGATGAGCATGTCGCGCGAAGCCGCGTGCTCAATGCGTCGGAAATGGCCACGGTCAAGGCCGGCCTCGTCGCGCTCGGGTTTCAGCCGTTGCCCAGCCAAGCCAACTTTCTGTTCTTTGATGTGGGTCGGGACGGGCGTGTCGTGTTCGATGCGTTGCTTCGCCGAGGGATCATTGTGCGACATATCGAAGGGCGCTTGCTCAGAGTGACTATCGGTTTGCCGGAAGAGAATCGTTACTTTTTAGATGCGCTCAAGAACGTCCTGTCTTGAGCTGAGCACCGAGAGGAAGGTTATGATTATCGTCTTAAAACCAGAAGCAACTGAACGAGAAATTGATCACGTCTTGGATCGACTCCGAGAGTTGGGGTTGAAGTCGCATATTTCGACGGGGGAAGAACGGACAATCATCGGCGTGATCGGGGACGATCGCATCTTGCAGAACCAGCCCTTGACGGCCTTCCCCGGCGTGGAAAGCGTGACGCCGATTCTCGCGCCGTGGAAGCTCGTGAGCCGTGAGTTCAAGCGCGACAATACGGTTATCGATATCGGTGGGGTCAAGATCGGCGGGAAGAAATTGGCGATCATGGCCGGACCGTGCGCGGTCGAGAAAATTGAAGTGACGGCTGGAATTGCCCATGATGTCAAAGCCAGCGGTGCGGGCATTTTGCGAGGCGGCGCGTACAAGCCACGGACTTCTCCGTACTCGTTCCAAGGCGTCGGTCGCGAAGGGCTCGATTATCTCTTGGAAGCTAAGCGACAGACGGGACTCCCCATCGTCAGCGAAATTTTGGATACCCGAGACATTGAGCTGTTTTTGCAAAAAGTCGACATCATCCAGATCGGGGCCCGCAACATGCAGAACTTCG
>JAICXS010000369.1 GCA_025934615.1 Nitrospiraceae bacterium | reverse complement strand
CGAGTTTACGAAAGCGTTTTTGAAATGTTGCCCAGCGAGGAGAATCCGACACCGCTCGTCCGCATCAACAAACTCAACCCGTGCGCTGAATTTCCGCTGTACGCCAAGCTTGAATGGGTAAGTCCGTTTGGCTCCGTGAAAGATCGGCCGGCGTGGGAATTATTGCGCGACCTCGAAGAACGCGGGGAACTCCGCGATGGCCGCGGCATTGTCGAGCCGACTTCAGGCAACACTGGCATCAGCATGGCCGCGATGGCGCGTGCGCGCGGCCATCGCCTGCTAGCGATTGTGCCGAACAAAGTTCCGCTTGAAAAAAAGGTGCTTTTGAAAATTGTCGGCGCGGACCTTGAAGTCATTTCCGATGAACTGTGTCCCGCACCTGGACTGGGCGATGGCTCGATCAATCTTGCCAAAACTCACGCGAAAGCTTCGGCCCAGAAATACGCCATGCCAAACCAGTATGAAAACTCGAAGAACGCGGAAGCGCATTTCAAGACGACCGGCCCGGAAATTTGGAAGCAAACCGAAGGCAAAATCACGCACCTTTTCGCTTCTCTCGGAACCTGCGGCACAGTGACCGGCACCAGTAAATTTCTCCGCAGTAAGAATCCGAACATAAGGGTCATCGCCGTTCAGCCGACGGAAGGCCATGACGTGCCGGGCTTGCGAAACGTTTCTCAGCTCGGGGTTTCAAAGCTTTTTGATCCAGCGCTCGTGGACGACATCCTAGAAATTGATTTCCATCTCGCTTACACACGCGGCCTGGAACTTTGCCAAAACGAAGGTCTGCTGGCCGGCCCAAGCTCAGGCTTGATTTTTGAAGGTGCATTGGAAATTGTCAGACGCGATAAAAAGGGACATGGCGTGATGATTTTTCCCGACAACATTTTCAAATATACGACAAATATGACGAAACACATCCCCGGCCTCTCTTCCGGGACACAACCATAATAAAAAGATTATGATGACGTATTCAACTCCCGAAGTATTGGTCGAAACCGATTGGGTCAAACAACACCTCGGCAATCCCGGAATCAAACTCGTCGAGATAGACGTGGACACGAAAGCTTACGAGGCGGGCCACATTCCAGGGGCGGTTGGCTTCAACTGGCAGACTCAACTTCAAGATCAGGTGCGGCGCGACATAATCAGCAAGGAAGCATTTGAAAAGTTACTTGGCGAGGCGGGCATTTCGCCGGCCGACACGGTGATTCTTTATGGCGACAACAACAACTGGTTCTCCGCTTACGGTTTTTGGCTTTTCAAAATTTATGGCCACAAAGATGTTCGTTTGATGAACGGTGGGCGTGTGAAATGGCTGAACGAAAACGACAAACAATTAACCACAGAACTGCCCAAAATCGTTCCAACGCTCTATCACGCCGCGGCACCTGATTCAGGATTGCGCGCAATGCTGCCTGAAGTTCTGCTGGCGCAATCAGGCAAGAACTGCAATTTAGTGGACGTGCGCAGCAACGATGAATTTACCGGTAAAGTCATTGCACCTCCGGGTATGACGGAAACAGCGCAACGCGGCGGCCATATCCCCGGTGCTAAAAGCGTCCCGTGGAACACAGCGGTCGGCCCGGATGGAACATTCAAATCAGTGGAGGAGTTGCGCGCGATTTACATTGATCAAAAAGGGGTTGATCCGAAAAAAGATTCCATCGCCTACTGCCGCATCGGCGAACGCGCGAGTCACACCTGGTTCGTGCTGAAGTATCTGCTTGGTCTTCCAAACGTAAAAAGTTACGACGGCAGTTGGACCGAATACGGCAGCATCGTCGGTGCCCCGATTGAAAAATGAACTTAAGATTAAAGACTCAAGGACAGTGTTTTGGCAGCGTCAATTGTCCGCGATTGTGGTCAGCTCTAGAAACTCTTTGAGGTGGCTACGATGAGCACAAACTCGCGCCGTCTTGCCACACGATGTGCTCATGGCGATGCGAGCCGTTGCGATCCCGGCGGCGCAAACGAACCGTTTCAGCGTCCTATCGCGCAGAGCACCATCTTCGACCTTGGAACCTCGGCCGACGCCGAGGCGATCTTTTCTGGCACGCGCAAGGGCTACGCCTATTCGCGATTCGGCAACCCCTCAGTAGATGGTCTGGCGGAGATGATCGCCGATCTGGAGGGAGGTGCTGAAGCGCTCGTAACCAGTTCTGGCAACGCAGCCGTGTTATGCGCGGTGACGGCAGGGTTGGAAGGGCGTGACGGACCTTTGATCACGCACCATGATGTTTATGGAGGAAGCTTCGAGTTGTTGGGCATTCTATCGAGTATTCATCGCGTACCAGTTGAGATTGTCGATTCCACTAACACGGAAGCATGGTTGGAAGCCATGTCGCGGGCCGGAGCTGTGTTGTTGGAAACACCTTCGAATCCACTGATGCGGCTCATTAATATTGAGGGGACGGTCGCGCGGGCACACGCCTGCGGCGCCCGGGTGATCGTGGACAACACAGTGGCAACGCCTTTCAATCAACGTCCCTTTGATTTCGGTGCGGACTGGATCGTTCACTCAACCAGCAAATACCTCAACGGGCATTCCGACATGATCGGTGGTTGTTTGGTGCACAAGGAGAAGTTGTCGGCCATGCACCGGACCATTCACAAGAATCTGGGCGGCACGGTGAATGCACTCGATGCCTGGCTGGTGCTGCGCGGACTGCGGACCTTCGCCTTGCGGATGGAAGCACACAACCGCAACGGGCAGGCCGTCGCGGAATGGTTGCTCCGGCGTCCGGAGGTCGCGCGGGTGTATTATCCCGGCTTGGCGACGTATCCCCAAGCCGAACTCTTTCGTCGGCAGATGAAGCACGGTGGGGCTTTACTCTCGTTCGAACTGGCGGGAGGCGAGGAAGCTGCCTGCCGATTTCTTGACCGGGTCGGGCTGATCCTGCATGCAGTGAGTTTAGGTGGCATGGAGAGCTTGGTTACGCGGCCGGCGATGTCCAGCCACCGGGGGATGACTTCCGAAGCCCGTCGGCGGGCTGGCGTGCCCGACAGCCTGATCCGGTTGTCAGTGGGCGTGGAGGCACTCGAAGACTTATTTGCAGACTTGGAACAAGCGCTCTCCGGCGTCAGGACGCCGGGCCCAGAGGTGGATAATCTTGGTAAAAAGGCGCACGATCCCTCGCTGTGATGCGATCCAAGGAATTATCGCGTAGGAATTGCCTGCACATTTCCATTTGACCCGCATAGATTGGTTATAACCTGACGACTGACCGGCGTCGTGGAAGTGGACGTGTGCACCGGCGACTAGTATTCCGGTTGTCTTTCGCTAGCGATGGCATTAACCTAACTCCGTAAGGACTTCCCTCATCCGAATCAGCGT
>JAICXS010000454.1 GCA_025934615.1 Nitrospiraceae bacterium | reverse complement strand
GCTCCTCACGCAGATCGGTGATCACCTGAATCACTTCCGCAAGCGTCATCGCGTCGTAGTTGCGCACATCAGTCGGACCGTGCAGTGGTCGCGTCATGTTTTTTCCTCTCATGTGGATGGCCTCTTCTTCCCTTTCCTGCGATAGCATGACACGCGGTGCCAACGCGCTGTTCCGGTCCCACCGGCACGGGCAGTCCCGGCGTATCACGGCGCTGTTCCCGAAAGAGCGGCACCGTCGGCACGTCCGGATACCCCTCACAGGTGACGTCCCCCGGGGCCTTGCCAAGACGCAGCCGAAAACTCATGGCTGTCACCTATGCGCGCATGTTATTAGGACGCAAATTCGAATAAAGAGTTCCCATCCATAATGAAGGCAACCCACCTACTATCGTCATCCGATGGTGGCTTGCGTTTAGGGAACCTTTACGTGGGTTCTGCGTCTTACGTCTAAGGTCCAGTGCGAGAGGAAGGAACCAACATGCAAGAGATTGAGCAAGCCATGAATCGGTTGGGACGGGTCCGCCGACAGATTCAAGAGGTTCACAATGATTTCTTAGTACAGCGTGCGGGAGACCCGGTACTTCCCTCAGAGGTCACGCAGCTCCATTTGCGGCGAGAAATGGTCTTTCTTGAGCGACAAATCCGCGAGGCGCTCGCCTCTTGCTTTGGCAAAGACGCTCCCGAATTCCGCGATCAACAACATTTTCACTTCTCGACGGCTAGTGTGGACGGTCTTCGTGAAGGCCTGACGATGCTTGACGGCATCCTCTTTCAACTCGAGCAGGCACGGTTACACCGCCTGGAGGAACAGGGCGGTTCCGTGCTGCCGGGAATCGATACGATGACCCAGTTCTATACGGAACCGCTCTTCCTACGCTATTTAGAGCACGAGGTGTCATGGTGTCACCGCTATGGTGATCCCTTCAGCGTGCTGCTGTTTCGAGTATCCAACTGGATCGATGTAAAGGAACGACATGGGGCGCTAATTGGGACTGAAGTTCTGATCGGGATTGTTTCGGTCTGTAAAACCACAGTACGTGGGTACGATTACCCCGGTCGGCTTGGGGAAGCTGAATTCGCCATTGCTCTACGCCACGCTAATGCGCTCGGAGTATCAAGTGTCGCGCAGCGGCTTCTTCGCCATCTGGCGACGGCAGTGAATCGCATAGTTCTTCAGGACTGTCTAGTGTGGGAGTTTGCCACGGTGACGTATCCATTTGATGCAGAGACCATTCCTGCCCTGTTGTCAACCGCACGGTGTCACTGGACTGTTTTCAGCAAACAAGCTCAGCCGGACGCCGTGGATAAATACAGAGATGTCTATTAATGGAACGTAGCATAGGAACGGAGGTCACGCTGCTCGTCGTTTTGGCGATTGTCGAGCAGTGAAGAGCATGATCGGCGTCTGCAACCTGGGTGCAGCCACTTTGCACTCCTTCCCCTCTTCTTCTTCCTGAAGCCTGGTCTCTGATTGCCTTGCTGCCTGTGTTTCAGTATCGTATGCCGCATGGGCGCTGTGTCGACTCCGATGATGGTAATCTCTGATTTGGACGGCACTCTTCTCGATTCAGAGACTTATTCTTACATAGCAGCCGGTCCCGCGTTGGAGGCGCTGAAAAAGAAAGCGGCCTGCCTTGTGTTGGCGTCGAGCAAGACACGGGCGGAAGTGGAACCGATTCGCAATCGACTGGGCATTAACACGCCCTTTATCACGGAAAATGGCGGCGCACTGTATGTCCCAGCCGGTTTCTTTCGCGCTCCATTGAACGGCGCCGTCTCGCGAGGTGAATATGAAGTCGTCGAATTCGGTACGCCCTACGCCACGCTGCGTGCGGCTCTAAAAGCCATTGCATCAATCGTCGGGACGGACCTCAAAGGATTCGGAGACATGACAATCGAGGAAGTAGCCGAGAGGACCCGACTCACTCCTCACGAGGCCATGTTAGCAAAACAACGTGAATACGACGAACCGTTTGTGCCCCTCAATGAGTCGCTCATCGAAGCGGTATGTCGAGAAGCCGCGGCGCGAGGTTTGGCGTGCACCAGAGGAGGGCGGTTCTATCACCTACTGGGCCCAAACAATAAAGGAACCGCCTGCCGATTTCTCATTCAACGTTGTCTCCGTCAGCTGGCAGCTACTCAAGATCGTCTCTACACCATCGGGATCGGCGACAGTGCGAATGATCTGCCCATGCTTCTCTCGGTCGATCAACCGATCCTGGTACAGCGCCCTGATGGATCGTACGATCCCACCGTTCGCCTTCCCCATTTACTTCACGCACCCGGCATTGGGCCGGTCGGCTGGAATGCATCAGTTCTCACGATTTTAAACGCCGCATGATCGGCACGCTTCCCAATCCGCCTTCAGCGCGCTGATGCGGAAGGCCGAACGCTGATAGCGAAGGAATTATGGAATTAAAAAGCTTTCTCTTCAGTCTCATCGTGATCTACATTTCCGCGCGGCTGTTGGGTGAGCTGGCTGTTCGAATAGGGCAATCATCGGTGTTGGGTGAATTGCTTGCCGGGGTGCTCGTCGGGCCGAGTCTCCTGGGGCTCGTCGATCCAACCGAGACATTGACGCTCCTGGGGGAAATCGGCGTGATGTTGCTGTTATTCGAGGTCGGGCTGGAGTCGGATCTACAATCGTTTCTCAGGGTCGGTCCGTCCGCGGCGGTGGTCGCGCTCATCGGTG
>JAICXS010000023.1 GCA_025934615.1 Nitrospiraceae bacterium | reverse complement strand
CGCAAAGCCATCTTCTTGGGAGCGACGTGGCCTTCACGTTCTTTCCCGGGCAGGTATCGTTGCTCATCGTGGTGACAGGACTATTGCTGGGCTCCGTCGGCAGTCTCGTGTCGCTGTTGGCTTTTGAAAGGGCCCGGTCATGAGTGGGACTGGCCGGCGCGCGATTGGAATCGCGGTTATCTGCGGTCTTATGGGAGGGGTTCACTCCTACGCCGCGAAAGATCGTGCAGATCCGTTGGCCGACAAAATCGAGCGGGAGCGGCGGACGCTGGAAAAGCTGCAACATGAAATCGAAGATAAAAGGAAACACGCGCAGGACACAGACAAAAAGAAAGAGTCTGTCTTGCAGGCAATTCAGGATCTCGACGATACGTTGCTCAAGAAACGGCAGGAACGGACGGTCATCAATCGAAGGCTCAAAGAAAAAGATCACGAGATCGAGCGCATTAATGATCATCTGACCGGCGTGCGAAGCACGATTGACGATCGGCGCCATTCGATTTTGGCTCGCCTTCGCGTTCAATATATGGAAGGGCGTTTCGGACATCTCGGGGCGCTACTAGGCGCGGATACCTATGAGGCGTTTCAGAAGCGCTTGCAATATTTGTCTGCCGTTTCCCAACGAGAGTATGATTTGATGCAAGCCTATCGGGAGGATGTCGACCGATTGGAGCGGATGGAGCGTCAGCGAGCCGTCGCGCGCGACGAAATGTTGGTCATCAAGTATCATACAGAAAAGAAAGTGGACGAAATCCAGGGGCTCAAGCGAAAAAAGAATGTGATTCTTGCCTCTATCACGCAACAAAAGGAAGCGTATGAACATGCATTAGCGGAGCTGGAGCGGTCCGCGTCCCGTGTGGACGGCCTTTTAAAGGAGCTGGAGGAGCGGCGTAAAACAGCCGCGTTTCAACCTCCAACAGATGTAAAGGGAAGCCATCCGCTCAAAGGGGCCTTGCATTGGCCGGCCGAGGGAGAGATTCTCTCCTTTTTCGGACGTCAGAAACACCCGACCTTTGACACCTATGTTCAGCGAAAGGGCATCGAAATTCGGACGGACGAAGGCAGTGCGATTCGATCCGTCATGTCCGGCGTCGTGGTGTTTGCCGACTGGCTGAAAGGGTACGGTCAAGTCATTATCCTCGATCACGCCAACGGATTTTTCTCGCTGTATGCGCATGCGTCCAAACTGCTGGTCAAGGTGGGTGAACAGGTTGGGATAGGGTCTGTGATCGGTGAAACCGGCGATACCGGGCTGACCGGTGACAGCACGCTATACTTTGAACTGCGTCAAGGGGCACAGGCGGTGGATCCGCTCATGTGGCTCGCCAAACGCAGGTAGCTGGGAGATGCTGAACATGGCCCCAGCTTGTTCTCGGCTCGCAAGCGTCCTCAACGTACCCAGAGGGTACGCCTCCGGCGCTCGCTTCACCCCGGGCCTCGCTGGATGACCATTTTGAGCATCTCCAAGATGCTTGAGCATGACTGAAGAACGACTTAGAAGTTACGTTATTACCGAGAAAGGAACTGTCATGGAATACGAACGGCCGCGCAAGTCTTGGTACGTCGGATCAGTCATCATCGTGATGGCGGTGGTCATAGGTGTGCTGATCGGCAAGGGATGGGAGCGAACGGTTCAGGCTACCGAGACGTACGAGGAACTCAAGACATTTTCTGAAGTCCTCACCCAGATTCAAAAGCATTACGTCGAGGAAGCCAAGGTTAAAGACCTGGTGCAGGGCGCGATCCGAGGCATGCTGTCGACGCTCGATCCTCATTCGGCTTACATGACACCGGAGATGTACAAGGAAATTCAAGTCGAGACGAAAGGCGAGTTTGGCGGTGTCGGGATTCAAATCGGCATTAAAGAGAATCGCTTGGCGGTCATTGCACCCATCGAAGGCACGCCGGCACAAAAAGCCGGGATCAAGTCGGGAGATTTTATTATCAAAGTCAACGATGAGACGACGAAGGATCTGACTCTCATGGAGGCCGTGCAGAAAATGCGCGGCCCGAAAGGGTCGAAGGTCAATCTGACAGTCCAGCGAGAGGGAGCCGCGGACCCTCTGCAATTCACGCTGATCCGGGATACGATTCGGATCGAAAGCGTTCGTTCCCGAGTCATCGAAAATACCATTGCCTATGTTCGGCTGACTCAATTCCAGGAACAGAGCGGGAAGGACCTTAACAAGGCTTTAAGGCAGTTTAAAGAACAAAAACTAACCGGCATGGTCTTGGACCTTCGCAATAATCCGGGCGGTTTGCTGACCGCTGCGGTGGAGGTGTCGGAGCAGTTCGTGGCCCCCGGAAAGTTGATCGTCTCAATCAAAGGCCGGGATGGAAAAAAGGATGAATATTTCTCGCGCGCCAAAGATCAGCTCGACGACCATCCCATGATCATCTTGGTCAATGAGGGATCGGCAAGCGCGTCTGAAATTGTTGCCGGAGCGATGCAAGACTGGGGTCGAGCGGTTGTCGTCGGGACTACAAGCTTTGGGAAGGGTTCGGTCCAGACGATTTTACCCTTGGGCGATGGATCGGGGTTGCGATTGACGACGGCCAAGTATTATACGCCGAAAGGCCGGTCCATTCAGTCGACAGGCATCACGCCCGACATCGTCGTCAAAGCCCAACAGGCTGTTGCAAAAACACCTGAGAAAGAGAAAGACAAGGATAAAGAAAAGGATGCCGAGGCGAAGACGGCCAAGCCGAAAGAGACGCCTCCGTCGGCGAAACCGGATGAGCAGGCGCCGAAAAGCAATGGGACGTTGAACGAGCCGTTGGGCGAAGGGGCGATCGAAGAGGATCCGCAACTGCAAAAGGCAGTCGAACTGCTGAAGACGTGGAAGATCTTTAAGGATCTGAGGCCGATCTAATGAATCAGGTTGGATGAAACAGATGGGTTAAGGCTTAGGTTAAGGAGTGGGACGAAGAGGAAACAGGGCGTTCTTCTTTTCCTCAGCCTGAGCCTTGAGTATCTTAATGGCTGCGAGCAGATCCTCTTCCACCACGACGACGCCGGGGAGCGTTCGCAGCAAATGCGATCGCACGAGGGATTCCAAATCTTCGAGCGTGGTAATGCCAAGACGGAAGTAAAGATGTTGCACGGCAACGTCGGTCAAACCCGGTAACATCCTCCATGCGGCAATGTCAGGGGGAAGCGGTCTTTTAAGCTGTTCGTGGGCTTGTATAGCCCCTGTCTTGAGAAACTCGTCGATTTTAGCCGCCAAGTCTTTCCCAATGCCCGCGATCTCTTTCAATTCCTCACGTTTAGCGATGGCGGCGATATCGTCATTGAGCTGTAGGATGGATTCAGCCGCCCGCCGGTAGGCTCGAATGCGGTGTGTGTTCTCACGCCTCGCTTCCAATTGGTCCGCCATCGAGTGAAACAAGGCGGCCAACCTTCGATTCGTGTCGGTCATCGGGCTTTCCTCATGGCCAAGTTAAAAGAGATCATAGGCGAAGTCTAACGCATTTCACTTCCAGAAGCCTAAGTTGACAAGCGCGTGAATCGTCTCATACGATGACGTACGCCGCTGACTGGGACGAAGAACCAGTTCGTGCGGCCATTTGATCGGTGAAGAATTGGCAAACGCGAGGCCCGGTACGTCGATCCACATCGAGGTGAACGGTGAACGTCAAACGGCCCCATCCGGCTCCACCGTCGCCGGTCTCTTAGCGCAACTCGACATTCGCTCCGATCGGGTCGCGGTGGAATTGAATCTTCAGATCCTGGATCGGCAGAATTTCGATCGACAGTGCTTACAGGAAGGTGACCGGATAGAGATTATCAGTTTTATCGGAGGCGGAAGTGGGGAGGCGGAGGCCTCACGATCTCCGCGGGTGTGAAGGTGAGTGAAGATAAATGAGACGAAATGAACGGTGAACTATGAATGAGCATAATGATCGATTGGTGATTGCCGGGCGAGAATTCAAGTCTCGGCTGTGGGTCGGGACCGGCAAGTACAAGGATTTTGTCGAGACTAAGAAAGCGATCGATGCCTCGGGCGCCGACGTGGTGACGGTAGCCGTGCGCCGCGTGAACATTACCGATCGTTCCAAAGATAATCTTTTAGATTACTTAGATCCCAAGAAATACACCATTCTGCCGAATACGGCCGGATGCTATAGCGTGGACGATGCCTTGCGCTATGCGCGATTGGCGAGGGCCGCAGGCGTGTCTGATCTTGTGAAACTGGAAGTGATCGGGGATGAGCGCACGCTCTTTCCGGATACGGCGGGCTTGATTGAAGCGGCGAAGATTTTGGTCAAAGAAGGATTCATCGTGCTGCCGTACACGAACGACGATCCCATCGTGGCAAAGAAACTGGTCGATATCGGCTGTCCGGCAGTGATGCCGCTGGCTGCGCCGATTGGATCGGGGCTCGGCATCCGCAATCCGTACAATCTTAAAATCATTCTCGAGACGGTGAAAGTGCCGATTATTGTCGATGCCGGCGTCGGAACGGCATCCGATGCGGCCTTGGCCATGGAGTATGGTGCCGATGCAGTGTTGATGAACACGGCCATTGCCGGCGCCAAAGATCCTATCATGATGGCAGAGGCCATGAAGTATGCCATTGAGGCCGGCCGGTTGGCCTACAGGGCTGGCCGGATTCCGAGAAAGTTGTATGCGACGGCGAGTAGCCCAATCGAAGGCATGCTGTAGGTGCTGAAAATGCCCTTCAGCTGCGTTCTCGGTCACGAGATTCCCTCAACGTACCGAACTAGTACGCCTCGGGATCCTCAGTCCCTGCGGCAGGCATTTTGAGCAATCTAAGGCTCGCGCCTGCTACTTCATGCGTGATTCTTCGTTCTCATGTCCCGCGTTGATTTCTCGCTCTACTTGATTACCGATCGCCATCAGACTGCGGGTAGGCCGCTTCTTTCCGTGCTCGCGCATGCCTTGACCGCCGGCGTCAAAGCCGTGCAACTGCGCGAGAAGGATCTTGACACTCGATCCCTGATTGAACTGGCGGGGAAGGTCCTGTCGCTCACGCGAAAGCATGGAGCCTTATTCTTCATCAACGATCGCGTCGACCTTGTCATGGCCCTTGGCGCGGATGGCGTCCACCTTCGATCTAATAGCATGCCTATCAAGAAAGCACGTCGTGTGCTTGGCCCCAATCGTTTGATTGGCGCGTCCGCGCATAGCGTCGAGGAAGTGCTCAAGGCTGAGACTGAAGGAGCGGATTTCGCCGTTCTCGGCCCGATCTATGACACGCCTTCGAAACGTCTGCATGGTGATCCGATCGGGATGCGCGCTCTCGAGGAAGCGACTCGACACAGCCACTTGCCCATCTTTGCCATCGGCGGAATTTCTCTCCCCCTCGTGCCAGAGTCGCGTCGCGCCGGTGCGCATGGAATCGCGCTCATTTCCGCGATCCTCTCGGCTGAAGATGTCCAAGCGGCGACAGGCTTTCTCCTCCACGCCCTGCAGACAAGTGATTAAATACTTCAATCGCTGTCGTCTCTGGCACGGAACCGTGCCGTCGTATCTGTACAGTTGACCCTTTTCGAGAATCGATGATAAGATTTGCTCACGTTGAGCGACGCATTATCAGTTCCCACTGACCGGAGAAGATTCAATGGCCGATTCCAAACGGGGTCAGGGCCGGCTCAGTTCCTTCCGTGCATCCGTTAAGAAAATCACGCAACGCTTGTCAGACGGAGATGTAGACGCCGTGCAAAAAAAAGACGAGCATTCACGAGAAGTTGAGAAGCTGCAGATCCAGATTGAAACGATGCAGGACGAACTGCGTCAGCTCTACCAGTCTCGGTCTCAATTAGATCACGCGCATAAGCAAAACGAAAAACTGACGGCGACATTGCAGGAAGCAAAGGCTCAGATTCAGGCGTTACGTGCCGAAGTAGAAAAACTAACGGCCCCGCCGAATACCTACGCGATTTTTTCCAGTATGAATGACGATTCGACTGCCAACATTTATGTCTCTGGACGAAAGATGAAGGTCAGTCTGCACCCCTCTATTAAGCCGGAGATGTTACGCAAGGGTCAGGAGGTAATCCTTAACGAAGCGTTCAACGTCATTGAAAGTCGCGGCTTCGATGGGCAGGGCGAGGTGGTGCGATTGAAAGACTTGTTAGAGGGCAATCGGGCGCTCGTCACGCTGCATTTCGATGAAGAGAAGGTGACGGAACTTGCCGAGCCGCTCGCGTCGCAACGGCTCAGTGTGGGCGATCATTTGTTGTATGATGCGCGCTCGGGCTATGTCGTCGAGAAGCTTCCGAAATCCGAGGCTGAAGAACTCGTCCTCGAGGAAGTACCCGATGTCGATTATGAGCACATCGGTGGTCTGGCCAAGGAAATCGAGCAAGTACGGGATGCGGTGGAGTTGCCGTTTCTCTATCCCGATCTGTTCGCCGAACACAAGCTGAGTCCGCCAAAAGGCGTGCTGCTGTACGGCCCTCCCGGATGTGGAAAGACGCTGATTGCGAAAGCCGTAGCGAATTCCATTGCCAAGAAGCTTGGACACTTGGCCGGCAAAGAGATGCGCAGTTTTTTTCTTCACGTCAAAGGGCCGGAGCTGCTGAATAAGTACGTCGGTGAATCCGAACGGCAGGTGCGCGAAGTCTTTAAAAAAGCGAAGGAGCGTGCCGCCGAGGGGCATCCCGTCATCGTGTTTTTCGACGAGATGGATGCCTTGTTTCGCACACGGGGAACGGGCATTTCTTCCGATATCGAATCGACCATCGTGCCTCAATTCCTCTCGGAGATCGACGGCGTCGAGCGATTACGAAATGTCATCGTCATCGGGGCCAGTAACCGCCAGGATTTGATTGACCCCGCTGTGCTGCGGGCCGGTCGTCTCGACGTGAAGATCAAGATTTCGCGCCCGGACATGAATGCCGCCCGTGAGATTTTTTCAAAGTATTTGGCAACGGAACTACCGTATGCGGATGAAGAAGTGACCCGGCATACCGGCGATCGCCGCGCGATGGTCGATCGCTTCATTCAAGCGACGGTCGAAGGCATGTATGCCACATCGGAAGAGAACAAATTCCTTGAAGTCACGTATGCGAACGGTGAAAAAGAAACTTTGTATTTTAAGGATTTTTCGAGCGGGGCGCTCATTGAAGGCATCGTATCCCGCGCGAAAAAGTATGCGATTAAGCGTGCCATTGCCAACGAAGGCAAGGGACTTCGCAGCGAGGACTTGATGCGTGCGGTCCGGGATGAGTTCAAGGAGCATGAAGACCTTCCCAATACCACGAATCCCGACGACTGGGCGAAAATCGCCGGCAAAAAAGGGGAGAAAATTATTCATGTCCGGACGATCACGACTGGATCGACGGAATCTCGCCAAATTGAAACCATTACCACTGGTCATTATTTCTAACCCTCAGTCCGGCCTCGGAGGATGAGTGATATTGCAACGAGTACTGGGAACGGAAACGGAATTCGGTATCGCCACCAGAGATGCCGAATCGCTCGATCCGGTTTCCAATTCCATTCAATTGATCGGGCACTACCCGCTATTGCCCGCACCTCAAGCCATCTGGGATTATGAACACGAGAACCCGCTGCTCGATATCCGCGGCTTCGAAGCAGAAGGCGAGCGTGAGCGTCCGGGACCCGACTATAATCGTCTCTTAAATAAAGTGCTTGCGAACGGGGGACGTTTGTATGTCGACGGCGCACATCCTGAATATTCAACACCCGAATGCGCGAATGCCCGTGAACTTGTCGCGTTCGAGCGTGCCGGCGAGCGCATTGCTGCCGACTGCTTACGCGCCATGGCCAAAGCGCGTGGCGGGGACAAGTTTGTGCTCTATAAGAACAACACGGACGGGAAGGGCAACAGTTACGGCTATCATGAGAATTACCTCTTGGAGCGATCCGTTCCTTTCGATCGCATCGTCCGTGTTCTGATTCCTTTCTTCGTGACTCGTCAGATCTATGCCGGCTCCGGCAAGGTCGGTGCGGAAAACCAAGGCCACCCCGCCGATTACCAGCTTTCTCAGCGCGCGGATTTTTTCGAATGCCTCGTCGATCTGAATACAATGGTCAAGCGCCCCATTATCAATACCCGCGACGAGCCGCATGCGGAACCGTCGAAATACCGCCGCTTCCATGTCATCGTCGGCGACGCGAATATGGCTGAACTGTCCACCTATCTCAAGCTCGGAGCCACCTCGATCGTGCTGGATCTGTTGGAAGCGGGGGCGGAAATTCCGAGCATCGAGCTGGACGATCCGGTTCGCGCGATCAAAGAGGTCTCGCGGGATCTTACAATGAAGAAGACGTTGAAACTGACCGATGGGAGAGTGACGACTGCCATCGAGATACAGCGAACCTATTTAAAGGCGGCGCTCGACTTCTATGCCTGTCACGAGTTGAACCAAGTCACCAAAGATATTTTGGTCCGATGGGAAGAGGTGTTGGATAAGCTTGAACAAGATCCCATGCTGCTGGTGCGCGATCTTGATTGGGTCGCCAAACGTCAAATGATTTACTCCTATGTGGAGCGCAAAGGGTGCGACTGGAGCGATCCGCGCGTCAGACTGATGGATTTGCAATATCACGATGTGCGTCCCGAGAAGGGGCTGTATTATACGTTGGAGCGCAGCAATCTTATCGAGCGTCTGCTGCAAGATAGTGAAATCGAAAAGGCCGAGCACCGCCCTCCAACCGGAACCAGAGCCTACTTCCGCGGCCACTGCTTAAATAAGTTCGGCCGCGAGATCTATGCGGCAAGTTGGACGTCGGTGCTGTTCGATGTGGGCAATACCACCATCAAGAAAATTCCGTTGATGGACCCTCTGCGCGGGACCGAATCCCTCACGCGTGAATTGTTGGAAGGATCGGATTCTGCGGAATCATTGCTCGCCAAGCTCACCGCCTAGATGTGGCCCACCACCAGCCGGCTTCTGCTATTCGACAGATTGCGGTGTCCAGATTCCCGCACCGGCATTGTTGATTGAGGAGAAGCATGTCGTCATTTCATACGTTTCCTGAGCATGACGGGTCGAGTTTTTTCGATTATTTGTTGCACCACCGTCCCGATCTTATGCCGGCCAATCGAGACTGGAACGGTGAGGCCGGCCCGCTTTCGGACCCCAATGGTCCTCATCGTATCCCGTCTCTCCCGCATGGCACGACCGTCCTGGCCATTAAGTACCGCAACGGCGTAGTCATTGCCGGGGATCGCCGAGCGACCGAGGGATTTCAGATTGCCGGACGTCAAATGGAAAAGGTCTTTAAAGTCGACGGATATTCCGCCATGGCTATTGCAGGTACCGCAGGACCGGCCATTGAGATGGTCAAGTTATTTCAGACTGAATTAGAGCACTATGAGAAGCTGGAAGGGGTCCAGTTATCGTATGAGGGTAAGGCCAATAAGCTGGGCCAGATGATCAAGGCGAATTTGCCCATGGTGTTCCATGGGTTGGTCGTCATTCCGATTTATGTCGGCTACGATCATCGGCGAAACGAAGGCCGGATCTTCAAATACGATGTGACCGGCGGGCGGTATGAGGAGTCCGAATATCATGCGATCGGCTCGGGAGGCAAAGACGCCCGCAATACGATCCGCGAACACTACCGAAAAAGTTTGTCGGAGGATGACTCGCTGAAACTCGCGTTGCTGTCCCTCTACAATGCGGCGGATGAGGATGTCGGAACCGGCGGGCCGGATCTGATTCGTGGGATTTACCCGACGGCAAAAGTAGTGACGGAAGCAGGGATTGCCGATGTGGGAGATGAGCGGATTGCCGCGCTGTACACCGAGTTGATTACCGAACGGAAGAAGGAGCGCTGACCATGCCGCTGCCGTATTACGTCTCTCCAGAACAGATGATGCAGGACAAGGCGGAGTACGCCAAAAAAGGCATCGCCAAGGGCCGGTCCATCATCGCGGTGGAGTATCAAGATGGTATTCTCCTGGTAGCCGATAATCCCAGTGCCTCTCTCTATAAAATTTCGGAGATCTACGACAGTATCGCCTTCTCGGGGGCTGGGAAGTACAGCGAGTTTGAAAATCTTCGCAAGGCCGGCATTCGTCACGCGGACTTGAAGGGGTTTATGTACAGTCGCGAGGATGTGACGGGGCGGTCCTTGGCGAATGGCTATTCTCAAACCCTTGGGACTATTTTCAGTCAGGAGTTAAAGCCCTTGGAGGTCGAGATCCTCGTCGTTCAAGTCGGAGAGACGGATCGTCCTAACGAAATGTATCGGATCTCCTTCGATGGGAGTATCTTCGACGAACGCGGTTTCGCAGTCATCGGCGGTCGTTCCGAAGCCCTGCAAGCGTTTCTGAAGGAGCGATACAAGGCCGATGAGTCCTCGTTGAAAGCCACGCTGACGCTGTGTACCGCGGCACTTGAAAACATCACCAGCCAAAAACTACCGCTTGAGGGATTAGAGGTGGCGGCGCTCGACCGGCATCGAGTCGGACGCAAGTTTCGCCGAATCCCGATTGCGGAGTCTCGCCAGATACTTACTTAGGCACTGTTCTAAGCCCCTCAAGTTGAAGAACACGAGGGCGCAGTGTATGCTGAAAGCCTGTCCTTCGGTTCCCTTCATTTTATGAGAACAAGGATTTTCGGTCTTGAAAACGAGTACGGACTGATCTTCTCGCCGAATGGGCGCATCTATTTGCCCATGGAGAAGGTGCTCGGATACATTTTCGAGGGCCTCATTCCCAATAGTTGGCCGTCGAATGCCTTTCTAATCAACGGCGCCCGATTTTATCAGGATACCGGCTGCCATCCCGAATACTCGACCCCCGAATGCGATAATATTTTGGATCTTGTCATTCATGACAAAGCCGGCGAGCGGTTGCTAGAGGCCTGTCTGCCGGCCGCGGAGGAGCGGTTGAGGGAGGAAGGCCTCTCCGGAGAGATCTACATCTTCAAGAACAATACCGATTCCCTCGGCAATACTTACGGCTGCCACGAAAACTTTTTGATGCGACGCGACGTGGACTTCTGGAAAGTCACGGAGCAATTGATT
>JAICXS010000474.1 GCA_025934615.1 Nitrospiraceae bacterium | reverse complement strand
GGTGGACTTTAGGACGAATTTCGCAGCCTTGTTTTCACTTGTGCCTGGGAAATGATTCGTCTTTCTTACAGAACGGCTTTGATCTGCAACCACGCCAATTATGAAAGACTACCAAGCTGCTGATATCCGTAACTTCGCCATCGTCGGCCACGCATCTTCCGGCAAAACCATGCTCAGCGAGGCCATGCTCGCCACCGCGGGAGTAATCAATCGTATGGGGTCCATCGCCGCCGGTTCCACCGTTTCCGATTATCACGATACCGAGCAGCAGCGGCAGATCTCCGTCTCGGCCACCATGATGCACCTGGAATGGCTGGGCAAAAAGTTTAACATCATTGATTGCCCGGGTTATGCGGATTTCATCAGCGAAGGTTTGGGCGCGCTGCGTGTCGGCGATTTTGCTTTGATCGTCGTTCACGCCAATCACGGCGTGGGGGTCGGCACCGACGCGGCGTGGAAATACGCGACCGAAGACGGCATTCCCAAAATGATCGTAATTAACGGCTTTGACAAAGAGGAAACGGATTTTGAAAAAACTCTGGCCCAAATTCGTGAGCATTTCGGTGAACGCGTTTTCCCGTTAAACATTCCACTCAACGCAGGACCTGGTTTCAACCAGGTGCTGGACATTCCCCGCAACGAGGTCATTACCTATGCCACGGATAAAAGCGGCAAGTACACCGAAGCGCCCGCAACCGGCGCTTTGGCTGATCGCGTTAAGCAACTGCACGAGCAACTCATCGAGTACATCGCTGAATCCGACGACAGCCTGATGGAAAAGTTTTTTGCCCAGGGCGGTCTTTCTGAGGAGGAACTACGCGCCGGCCTCCACGCGGCCATCCAAAAACAAATCTTCACCCCGTTGTTCGTCACCTCCGCTGATACCAATGTCGGTGTCGCGCGTTTGATGGATTTTATTGCCAAATACGGTTCATCGCCCGTCGATCGGCAAAAAGTCAGCGCTCTGGATGCCGACGGCAAACCCACCGAGGTGTCCCTCACTGATCCTGACCCTGTGCTCTATGTCTTCAAGACCATGAGCGAGGCCCAATTCGGTGAGCTCTCGTTTTTCCGGATTTACTCCGGTTCAGTGAAGTTCGGCAGCGAACTTTATAACACCGACCGACGCAGCACGGAAAAAATCGGCCAAATCTATCTCATCAATGGCAAAACCCGCACCAGCGTGCCCTCCCTCGGCGCTGGCGACATCGGGGCCGTCGTGAAATTAAAAGACACCCACACTGGCAACACGCTCTGCGGCGGCAAGCGCCGTGTGTCCTTGCCCAAAGTCGACTATCCCAAACCGAACATTCATGCCTCACTCAAGAGCAGCGCCAAAGGTGAAGAAGACAAAATTGCCTCCGGGCTGGCCGCCCTCCATCACGAAGATCCCACTTTCCTGCACATGGTCGATTCTGAACTGCATCAGACCATTGTCTCGGCTCAGGGCGAACTTCACCTGGAGGTCATCGCCGATCGTTTGCGCAAACGCTACAACGTGCACGTCGACCTGAGCGAGCCCCGCGTGCGCTACCGCGAAACCATCAAGGCCAAAGGCGACTCCAAATACCGCCACAAAAAACAAACCGGCGGCGCCGGACAATTTGCCGAAGTCTGGATGCGCATCGAACCCAAACCGCGTGACACCGGTGTCGAGTTCACCCAATCGCTCACTGGGCAGAACGTCGACCGCGTTTTCGTTCCTTCCGTCGAGAAAGGCGTCATGAAAGCCTGCGAAGAAGGAATCGTAGCCGGTTACCGGGTGGTGGACGTGAAGATCGATTTCTACGACGGTAAAATGCACCCCGTCGATTCAAAGGATATCGCCTTCCAAATCGCGGGCTATTTCGGCTTTAAAGAAGCCTTCACCATGGCCCGGCCTTGCTTGCTCGAACCCATCCATACCGTCGAGATTCGCATCCCGGAAGATTGCATGGGCAAGGTCATGGGCGATCTCTCCAGCCGCCGCGGCAAGATCCAGGGCATGGACATGGAAGGCACCTTCCAGGTCATCAAAGCTCACGTTCCCGCCAAAGAACTCTATCGCTACTCCAGCACCCTGCGCTCCCTTACCGGCGGACGCGGCGTCCATTCCGAAACCTTCAGTCACTACGAAGAAATGCCCCGCGACGCCGAAGCCAAGGTCATCGAAGAAAGCAAAAAAGCCCGCCAGCAACAGGCCACCGAATAAGTGGTCGACAGCGTGGCCCCTTTTCGCTTTCCTTTGCCGGCTGTGATTCCAGTTCGATGAACGCAAAACAACTAGCAAAGGCCAAATCGCTCGGCTTTTCGGATCGGCAAATCGCCCATCTCACCGGTCGGAGCGAAGACGCCGTGCGCGCTGAGCGCAAGCGCCTTGGGCTGGTCCCGAGCTATCGGCTCGTCGATACCTGCGCCGCCGAGTTCGAGGCCTATACTCCATACTATTATTCCACCTACGACTGCGGTGACGATGAGGTCAAACCCAGCGATCGCAAGAAAGTCATGATCCTCGGCGGCGGACCAAATCGCATTGGCCAGGG
>JAICXS010000238.1 GCA_025934615.1 Nitrospiraceae bacterium | reverse complement strand
AGCTGTCCGCGGCCATTTTCGTCGGCGGACTCATTGCCCCCTTGGTGCAACGAAACGCTGCCAGCAAAGATCTTCCACGGCGCGGCCTTTTATATGCTGCGGGATTGATTACCGGTGAAGCGCTCATGGGGGTGGTGCTGGCCATTCCCATCGCGCTCAGTTCCCTATGGCCTTCCATGAGCGCCGACCCGTTTACGCTCTTCGAGACTCCACCACTAGGCGGCTGGCCCGGCCTGATTGTTGTCGCGGGTGTAGCAATCTTGCTCTATCGAGTCGCATCGGCTCAGAATGAAAAGCCATAACAACTCTTAGGCCGCTCAAAAAGCTTCCCAACAAGGCCGCAGCTGAGAGAAAACGCACGCGTCGCGCTGACCTACGTTGAGGATTTTCTAGAGGGAAGAACGAAGTTGGGAGAGCTTTCTCAGCGATCTAATCGCTGGGAGGTTCGAAATGACCTGGGGGTCGAGATCCCCATGGCACCGTCGCTTGTTTGGCCTGCTTGACCAGGCTCCGCAGACTGACTTCCGCGGCGCGGACAAGCTTTGGATCTCCGGCCTGTAGGAGTCTAGTTAACAGGACATAGAGTTCATGTTCATGATGAGCTGCAATCAGAATGCGCTCAATGATGGGATCGATGCTGTCCAACGACGGCGATTCAGATTCCTCTCCATCGGGATCGGCTGTCAGTAATTCCAGATGTTTCGGATCGCCATGCAACCATGAGGGCGGCACGCCAAGCGCAGACGCTACGGCTTCGAGGACAGACAGCGGGGGATCTGCTTGGCCGGTTTCAATAGCTTCCAGCGAATCGGCTGGCAGACCTGCTTTGGTAGCGAGCGCCATGAGCGAGTGTCCTCGTGAGACGCGCCACGCCTGTATGTTTGGCCCAATGGGCATGAATGGATGATAGCGAATCGGACGGCGAGAGGCAATATTTGAAGAAGCGATGAACTACGAGAGAAGAACGAAGAACACTTAAAGTAATAGATAAACTTTCAACGAACGATGGGATGAACGAAACGAGCAGGGATTATTTGCGCACAGTTATAATTTTCATCACCCATCGTTCTCTCCACTCATTCATCGCCTTGCTTGCCGGCTTCCGCCACCATGATCTCCGCTTTCTTGAGTCCGAGGTTTGTGAGCCGATATTTACCGCCTTTCCCCCTTCCGGACCGGAACACTGAATGATCTTTCAGGTAGACCGTCAGGATTCTGTCCAGCCGTTTGACCCGACATCCTGACTGTTTCAGCGCCTCAGTTAAGACCGTCACAGGGACATCCTCCTCACTTCGCAAACGTTTATGCCCCAAGAGCAAGAGCAGCACGGCATCAGCTTCCGGATATGTACCCCCGGGCGGCTCACGAAGGGAGAGCAGTTGAGTCTGCGGCGACACCCGAAACAGCTTAGCCAGGTCAACGTCGCGGCCACTCTCTTGAAGGATCGCCTCTGATGGCGTTGGCTCGAGCGAACCACGTTCCTCCAGATAAGCCGGATGCTCCTTGCCAACTCGTCTCGCCCCTTGAATCAGGAGGCGAAACGCCTCAAACTGTCGAGTGACAAGATCTGGCTGACCTTCGGCTTCGAACTCGTGCCCATCAATCTTCACCTTAAGCCTGAAGATCGCTTGAAGTTTGTTCATTGTGACATAACTATGACGCAACTGAAGGAATGATGGCAATACCGAATAGATTATTGTCATATTTAGAAAATGGCTTCTACCACTGCTGCTGTTGCCGGACGAAAGGTTCATCGCTCAGTACGCCTGTGGATAATTGTTGATTATTCTCGTAGCGTCAGTACGTCGCGATTAACGTCGATATTATGTCAGCAGGCGAGGCGCTGTGGATAACGGTGGATTATGCATAAATTACCGGCCGTGAAGGCGGCCTTGATTCGCGATCTCGTTCGGCGCAAGAAGACCAGGGATGTCGAGCGTCTGTTTATCGTAGAGGGTCCCAAGTCCATTGAAGAGCTTCTACAGAGCCACCCCACTTCTTTTCAGGCTCTCGTCATGACGCCGGCGAGTCTCAGCGCTGCAGAACAGTCATTCGTAGATCGTCTCAAACAGAGTGGCTGTCCGGTCTATGTCTGTCAGGAACAAGTGCTGATCACGTTATCGGATCTGACGACTCCACCGGGCATGTTGGCAGTCGTCCGCCAGCCGATGTGGGATCAGGAGGAGCTACTTCGGCAGCCAGGGCTCTTCGGATTCTATGGCGAATGTCTACAAGACCCGGCTAATGTCGGACCCATTATTCGGACAGCCGTGGCGTTTGGCCTGGATGCCGTATGGCTCTCATCGGATTCCGCCGATGTCTTCAATCCTAAAGTCGTGCGGGGAACTGCCGGGTCGCTCCTGAAGTTGCCCATTTTTTATATTTCGAAGACCGCGCTATTTAGCCGATTCCGTTGCGCGCTATTGACGGCTGAACCGCCGAGCACGCGCTCACGTCCCATTCAGGACATTCGCACACGACCCCGACGGACACTTGTAGCATTTGGAAATGAAGGTCGCGGACTTTCGGCGTCCACCCTTGCCCAAGCCTCGATTCGATTTCATATTCCAATACGCCGCGCAACAGACTCATTAAACGTTTCAGCCGCCGCCGCCATTGCCGCCTTTGTCTTGAGCGCATTGAAGCAGGACTGAACGGAGCGTGCCTCGCCTCGCTGAACGGCCCTTGGCATCTGCTGGTGGCCGTTTCTTGACTTCCTGCTGTTCCGGAGCTTCACCTGGTACGGCCCAGGATACTGTAGGAGTTTCAATGACACATTGTAGGATGATCACAAGTTGACAGAATTTTCACTACAGCTTAGGCTCACAATTCTCCTACGATTGGTTTCCTCTATGAGAATGTTGATGGCGGTGGATAGGTTTCACTTGTTTTCCTCCGACCGCTGGTACGGAAAATTCATTCGGTCTTGTCTACTGATCAATCTCTTTGCCGATCCCTTTCGGCGGATTTCCCTGCTGCTTATGAGCTTGGTCATCAGCGCAGGGGTAATTGGGATACTCGTCCTGGAATATGTCGAAAGCGCCTTTGTTCAACGTGCCGGTCAGACGCTTGAATTAGCCGCAGCGGATGCGGCGGACAAGTTAGATCGGCTCATGTTCGAACGGTATGGCGATATCCAAATGATGGCGCATGCCTTTGCATCGAAAATAGATAATCCGGCTTTTGTCTCCACCTATCTGTCTCGCGTGCGACAAGCGTACCCGCTTTATATGTGGCTGGCGGTGACGGACGCTCAGGGCAAAATCATCGCGTCCACTGACTCAATATCGGTGGGGCAGGTTCGGACAACGACGAACTGGTTCCAAACCGTTCGCGCGCAACGCGGCATTCTTATCCAAGAGGCGCAAGCGTACGCGGAGACGGGTGGGCTCCAAGCCGTATCTTTTTCCGCACCGTTGATCGATACCGACGGGACATTTCAGGGTGTCGTCACGTCGCTTCTCGGGTTGCCTATGCTGGGCGATCTCTTTCAGCAAGCACAACAGGTGTTTCGAATGCAGGTCGGACCTCTCACACAGCCGGAATATCTGGTAGTGACGAAGAATGGCCGGACAATCATTGAATTCCTCTCTCATGAACAGACTGTGGCAGACCTTTCACGCCTGACGTCTGTCGGTCGGTTGCGGGGTTCTGATTTCCCTGGCTATGTTGAAGAGTGGACTTTGCGGGATCATCGGGAGGTGATCACCGGATATGCCAAAACGAAGGGCTATCGTGCATTCGCAGGCCTCTCATGGGGAGTTCTGGTTCGAGTGGACAAGGAGGCTGTACTAGGCACCATTACGAAAATAACCAGAAAAATTGCGCTCG
This sequence comes from Nitrospiraceae bacterium, assembly GCA_025934615.1. Classification (GTDB taxonomy): domain Bacteria; phylum Nitrospirota; class Nitrospiria; order Nitrospirales; family Nitrospiraceae; genus JAICXS01. The sequence goes on along the minus strand of JAICXS010000238.1, from coordinate 814 downwards.
CTGGACTGGCTATCGTTCTTCCAGCGTTAGCCTTACTTTTTTGGACCACCCTGCGGCTTCAAAAAGAGCACCGAAAACTCCGTGAAAGCGAAGAGGCGCTCCGCCGAGCGCAGTTAGAATTGGAAAAGCGGGTTCAGGAGCGCACGGAGGAGCTGGAAGCGAAGCAAGCCCAACTGGTGCAAAGCGCGAAGCTCGCGAGTCTCGGCGAACTCGCGTCCGGTATCGCCCATGAGCTGAACAATCCGCTCAATAACATCGGGTTGTTTGCCGGAAACGCGGAGCAATATGCCGCCGGCGGACAAGGCGACACCGGGCCACTGAGAGAATGCCTCCATCACATACAAGAACAAGTTCGACGCGCGGCAAGCATTATCCGCCACATCCGCACCTTTGCACGAACGGCTCCACTGACCCATGAGGAGGTGTCGATCAATGAGGTCCTACGCCAGTCTGTCTCTTTAATGATGGAGGAATTTCGGCTGCATAACATCACCGTCGTATTTCATCTGGATGAGGCACAACCTCTCGTACTGGGTAATACGATCCAATTAGAGCAAATCTTCGTGAACCTTCTGACAAACGCCAGAGATGCCATGCAAGCGGTCGTCAATCGAGTCATCACAATTACCACCCATATGGTACATGATCAGACAGTCGGCGTGGAAATTGCCGATACCGGTTCGGGTATCCCGGCATCGGTCATGCCTCGCATTTTCGACCCATTCTTCACCACGAAAGCGGTCGGGCAAGGAACAGGGTTGGGACTCTCCATTACATACGGCATTGTGAAAGAGCACGGAGGCACAATCGAGGT
>JAICXS010000320.1 GCA_025934615.1 Nitrospiraceae bacterium | reverse complement strand
GTTGCCGATCTTGGTGGCTCAAGTGCAATCGGTGATTGCGGAAACAGATCAGGCCGTCATCCAACTGTCGGAGCGGTTCCAACTCATTTCAAGTCAAGCCAAAGAGCAAGTCGAGCAGACGACGTCTCTCCTCGGGCGGGACTCGATGCACAATGAGACAGCGCTCAAAGATGTCGATGCGATGCTGTCGGCGTTTGTTCAGGAAGTCGTATCCGCTGCGCGGATCGCTCGTGACGTCAGCACGGCAATGGCACAGGCCGCCACATCGACAAAGTCGATCGCAGAAAGCATCACTGAAATCGATTTTATTGCCGATCAGACGCAGTTACTCGCCTTGAACGCCGCGATCGAGGCGGCCCGGGTCGGAGAGCATGGCCGCGGCTTTGCCGTGGTAGCTGAAGAGGTTTCCAAATTAGCCGGACGCTCGAGCCGCGCGGCCGTCAGCATCCAAGACCTCGTCAATGCAGTTCAAACGGCAATGGCGTGCGCTATGGAGCATGTCGGACAGCTGGCGCGTGTGGATGTGCCCAATAGCGAAGCCGCGCGATCCAAAGTTAGCAGCATGACACATGGGCTGGCGGCCTCTAACCAGAGCCTGCAGACTCTCATTGGGCAAGCGCAGTCGAGAGGAACCGAATTGTCGAGGACCATCGGACAAGTCGTCATGACCATGCAGTTTCAGGACATCACCCGCCAGAAGCTCCAGCACGTCGCGCATCCCTTGCAACTGATGGGTGGCGCATTCAATGAACTCTTGAATGGAGGCGCCAGCGAGGAAATTGTGAAGGAACTTCAGAAATTGGAAACCAGTTATACGATGCAAAGCGAACGCGAATTGGCCCGGTCTGTTCTCACCGGTGATACGGGCGCGGTGCTCGTGGGCACCGGCGCAGCCGGGGTAGAAGACAATGTCACGCTCTTTTAATTCGACACGATCAGATGCAGGAGGGTCAGGATGTCGAAAACAGTCTTGATAGTGGACGACAGTGCCACGATGCGGCAGATGGTGAATTTTACGTTAACAGGAGCCGGATTCACGGTAGTGGAGGCCGGCGATGGAGCGGATGCGGTCAAAAAACTGACTGCCGGGACAAAACCCAATCTCGTGATCACGGACCTCAACATGCCGAACATGGATGGCATTTCACTGATTAAAGAAATTCGCAAAATGGGGACCTTGAAGTTTACGCCGATTCTCATGCTGACGACGGAATCGACGGATGACAAGAAAAAAGAAGGTCAAGCGGCAGGAGCGACCGGTTGGATCGTCAAGCCGTTCAATCCCGAACAGATGCTCAAAGTCATTGCCAAAGTTCTCCCTAGCTAGCGCGAGGTCCAAGGAGTGCCCATGAAAATCGATCTCTCCCGATTTCAAGCCGCCTTTTTCGAAGAATCAGCCGAACATGTGACGACGATGGAAGAAGGCCTTCTCCAGTTGGAGCGCCGGCCAGACGATCTTGATTTGATCAATCGAATCTTTCGCGCCGCGCACTCCATCAAGGGCAACAGCGGCATGTTCAAGCTCACCGCGATCACAGAGTTCACTCATTTACTTGAGAATCTGCTCGACCAATTGCGTACCGGCCAGCGAACCCTCACGAAGCCAGTGATGGATGCGCTGCTCGAATCCACCGACGGGTTGAAACATCTGATTGAAGCCGCCAAGACAGGCGAGGCACATGACGAAGGGCGTATCGCCATTCTTCGGGAACGGCTGACGGGTGGAGCGGTGCATATTGAAGCGCCCCCCGTGGCAGCCGTTCACAGCCCTCGGGCATCTCGCCGCGTCAAAATTGAGTGGACGCCCGGACCGACATTGTTTCAGCGTGGATTGGATCCAGTACAGATTGTCAAGGAACTCGAGCATGTGGGCCGTGTGCAGACGATCTTGCGAGGATTAGAAGCACTGCCCGCACTGGCCGATCTTGACCCTGAGCGTTGCTATCTTGCCTGGACGTTTGTTCTCGACACGGCCGAATCGGACCAGACGATTGCGGAGGTCTTTGAATTCGTACGGGAGGACAGTCAGATTGTGATGGAGGCGGATGCCGCATCGGTATGTCCGTCGATCGCTTGTGATTCTGTCACGCCTGCTGTTCCAACCGGCACCAGTGTACCTTCTCGATCGACCGCAACCGGAGACGTTCCGCCCGCCATGGTGCCGAACCCTGCCGGCCCGGTTGCCAAAAAGAGTGACGGAGCATCGATTCGTGTCGATACCGAGAAAATTGACAAGCTGATCAATTTAGTCGGCGAGCTGGTGATTACACAATCCATGTTGTCTCAATTGGGCAATCATTTTGAGAGCCCCGACTTACCGGTGCTGCAGGAGCGCCTGGCGCAACTCGAGCGCAACACGCGCGAAATTCAGGAACGGGTCATGTCGATCCGCATGCTGCCCGTCGCCATGGTGTTCAACAAGTTTCCTCGTGTCGTGCGCGATTTGGCCGCGAAAAGCGGAAAAGATATCCAACTCATTCTGGCTGGTGAAGAGACCGAACTGGACAAGACGGTGATCGAGTCGATCGGCGATCCGCTCACACACTTAATCCGCAATGCGGCCGACCATGCGCTGGAATCGCCTGAGGAGCGATTGGCGCTTGGAAAGCCGGCCCAGGGCACGGTCCGCCTCAGCGCCTACCAAGAGGGCGGCAATATCTACATTAGCGTGCAAGACGATGGCCGTGGACTGAATCGGGACAAGATTGTGGCCAAGGCACGGGCCAGCGGCATCATCGGCCCTGACGAGCAACTGTCCGATGAACAGGTCTGGTTACTGATTTTTCGCGCTGGATTCAGCACCGCGGAGAAGGTCACGGAGGTCTCCGGGCGGGGTGTCGGCATGGACGTCGTCCGACGGAATATTGAAGGACTGGGAGGGACCATCGCGATCAAAACAGAGGCCGGCCAGGGAACGACATTTCTTCTCAAGCTGCCGTTGACGCTGGCGATCGTCGAAGGCATGGCGGTACGGGTTGGCTCGGAGACGTATTTAGTGCCTCTGCTCTCGATAATTGAATCGCTTCAGCCGTCGGCGGGTGCTGTGAAAACGATTGTCGGCAAAGGACAGGTGATCAACGTGCGAGGGCTGTACATTCCCATCGTGCGATTATACGAGGCGTTCCATCTGGAAGCTGACCACACCGAACCCACGCAGGCGATTCTGATTATTGTGGAGACGGAAAGCGAGCGTGTCGCCCTGATGGTGGATGAATTGCTGGGACAACAGCAGGTCGTGATTAAAAACCTCGAACAGAATTTTCATAAAGTGGACGGGATTGCAGGAGCGACAATTTTAGGCGATGGAACGGTCGGGTTCATCGTGGATGTCCGCGGCATGCTCGCCATATCGCGCGGTGTAGCCGTCGCGGCGTAGGAGAAAGGGACAAATGAAAGTAGAAGACGCAGGTCATTCAAGAAACGGATTGAAAACATTATCGGAAGCCAATCAATATTTGACGTTCATGCTAGGGGAAGAACTGTATGGCGTCGATATTCTTCGCGTGCAGGAAATCAAGGGCTATCAAAAATGCACGCCCATACCGAATACCCCGGTCTTCATCAAAGGCGTGCTCAACTTGCGCGGCACCATTGTTCCAATTGTCGATCTGCGCGCCAAGTTCAATCTGCCGCCCGTCGAGGCGACAATGTTCACCGTCGTCATCGTCGTCGTTGTGAAGGATCGTATCATGGGGCTCATCGTCGATGCCGTCTCCGAGGTCATGGACATTCCCAGCGCAGATATTCAACCGGCCCCCATGCTGGGCACCAATGTGGATGTCAGCTTTATCAGC
>JAICXS010000523.1 GCA_025934615.1 Nitrospiraceae bacterium | reverse complement strand
TCAGGCGTCTTCCCGGTCCGGACTGTCGAGCCGGAAGAAGTTACTGAGGCTGCCGTCGGCTTTATGCTCTTGAAAATGAAATGCCAAGTTTCGCGCATCGAACGGCTCGAACCACGCGTCCCATGGGATTTTCTCCAACGCCGCTCCGCCGTATCCCGGAAAATCAAAGCGCAACATTCTGACCCGGTTCCCGTGCTGAGTGCCCGCGATCGTCGCCGGACTGGCGCCGCGTTCTTCCGCCCATTGCCGAATGACCTCGTGGTCACGGGTGACAAGCGATTGTCCCGGATGGTCCTCATGGTCGGCCGGCGACGTAATCCACTTGGCATACTTGGTACTGCGCGACAGTCGGTCGGCACGTGAGCCGCTGGTTCGCGCCGTCCTCGTTCCTTTGCCGACACGCGATGCCTGAGCCTTTCTGCCGGCGGCCGCAGTCGATCCACGTTGCCCTCTCGTCTGGCCTGTGGCGCGCGTGCTCTTCGAGGGCATTCCACGCCCCGGCGTCGCTCGATTGTGACGAGCGGAATCCTCTGCGGCCATCGACAGTGCCCCACGGAGTTCTTCCAGGGATTCCTGCATCCTACCCAAATTATCCTGCGTTTTCGTGAGAAATTGTAAACTGCGCTCCAGCGCACGAACCCCACCTTTCGGGGTCCGTAATGGTGTGGAGCGGGGCGATCCTTTTCGTGGCATGGTGTCTCCTTCCTTTCCTTCAGTGCGGCGTGGATCTGAGACTTCCCATTGTCATGCTCGTTTCGGGTCTTCGACAAGACGGACTCTGCGCGGCGCTTCGTAGGACCTGGGCCGACCGGAGAAACCTCTCGGAAACAAGATGGGCTCGCAGAATAGGAACAAGGCCATCGGACCTCTGAAGCGAGGCTACAAGGGGCGATTGTCGAAGGTCTATTCGGCCGTAGGTAAGATCAAAGTGACGCGAGCATCAAGCTTGTGAAGACGCTGCTTCGGATACGTGAGGGGCGGAGCACAGGTGTGCTTCTATCTGTTAAGGCTGGAATCACGGCGCCCTTGGTGTTGCCATACATGAGACTGGCTGGATTCGGCTCTGTAGGCGCGACCAAAGCCGGCGATGAATTGAGACGCCTGGAAGCGCAGGCGCCAAAACTGAAAATCGGCAAGCGTCATTGTGATGGCCGCATCCGGGAAGCGCTCGGTAAACCGACGGGCAAACTCGTCATACATGGGGTCTTGATGGTCCATTCGACTGGCGGTGCCTTGCAGGATGAGCCGTGTCAAGGCAAGAGGATTTTTCTGAGGACCATCGGGTTCCATAATCAGGAGTGACACTCGCGGATCGCGAAGCAGGTTCTGTGTATGAGCGGCTAATGTACTGAGATGAAGGAGCAGATCGACCCATCCATCCAACGTAACAAATGGAACGGCCGAGGCCAGCGGCATCGCCTCGCCGATAGTGGCGAGCATCCCGACGCGTGTCGTGTTCAGCAGTGATTGCACTTCAACGTCGATAGACATCAGAACAGGCCTTCTGTGGGTTGAATAAACTGTCTTCTAATTTTCTATTTCGATTCAACGTTCGTCTCGCCAATTAACTGTTCAATCTTTTCGACAAGAACCCTGACTGGAAACGGCTTGATGAGATAATCCTCAACCTGCAAGGCATATAAAATGTGCGGGGGCGGAAGGAGCGATGCGGTGGCCGTAATAAGCATAACGGGGATATCCTTGAAGCGCGTATCATCCTTTAGGCGCCGACACGCCTCAAGTCCGTCGACAAGCGGCATACAGACATCCAAAATCACCAAATCCGGCCGGTGACGCCGAACCAAGTCTACGGCCTCCTCGCCATTTCCTCCGACGGCGATATCGTATCCACGCTTCGTTAACGGCAGCGTCATGAACGCGACCATGTCGGGATCGTCATCTGCCACGACAATGCGTTTAGACATACCAATCGCCTCTCTTCCTCGCGCGATCATCCTTTTAGCGATGGCCGGGCCG
>JAICXS010000185.1 GCA_025934615.1 Nitrospiraceae bacterium | reverse complement strand
CGATCCTTTGCTTCAACAGACTCATGAGGCGGGTCTCGGTCATCTCTCCGAAATCGCCGACGCCGAGCCGCCCTATACGCCACGAGGCTGTCCTTTTCAGGCCTGGTCCCTCGGTGAAGCTATGCGGGTCTTGTTCGACGTGGTAGCGGACGATCAGGCGGTCTCAGCGACTCAAGACACAATGCCTCGCACGAAAGGCAGGCAAGCATGAAACCGACGGATCGGCTCACGGCCGAAGCGCAACGATTAGAGGAAAGCGCCGGCCGCAAGACACATTGGAAGCGATGGGGGCCCTACCTGAGCGAGCGGGCGTGGGGCACCGTGCGAGAAGACTACAGTCCGGACGGGACGGCCTGGGAATATTTTCCTCATGATCATGCACGATCCAGAGCGTATCGGTGGAATGAAGACGGCCTGGCCGGCATCTCGGATCGTCATCAATTTATGTGTTTTGCGGTGGCGCTGTGGAACGGGCGAGATCCCATTTTGAAAGAGCGGCTGTTTGGATTGACCGGCAACGAGGGGAATCACGGCGAGGACGTGAAAGAGTATTACTTTTATCTCGACTCCACGCCGACGCATTCCTATATGAAGTACCTCTACAAGTACCCGCACATGGAATTTCCGTATGCTCGGTTGGTCGAGGAAAACCGGCGGCGCGGGCGCCGCGACACGGAGTTCGAACTCATGGACACCGGGGTCTTCGATCAGGACCGCTATTTCGACGTGTTCGTGGAATACGCCAAAGCCACGTCCGACGATCTGCTCATTCGTATCGAGATTGTGAATCGCGGCCGCGAGCCGTCCGAACTGGCCGTGTTGCCGACCGTATGGTTTCGCAACACGTGGTCATGGGGACTCGACGTTCGGCGTCCGAGGCTGAGGCGAGGCGAATCGCTGTCGGCAGGGGGGCATGACGTGAGTCTGATTGAACTCACACATGATTATTACGGCCGCCGGCGCTTGCTCTGCGAGGGCAGCCCGGCGCTGCTCTTTACGGAAAATGAAACCAATGCGCAACGGCTCTATGGCAGTGAGAACACCTCGCCCTATGTGAAAGACGGCATCAACGACTACATCGTGCATGGCCGGAAGGAATCCGTCAATTCGCTCCAAATCGGCTCCAAAGCCGCCGCACACTACGTAGTCACGGTCGAACCGGGGGGCACCAAGACGATTCAGCTTCGCTTGACGGATCGGGAGGCGAAAGATGTGCCGTTCGGGCCGGCGTTCGATCAGATCTTCGTTCAGCGCCGGCTGGAGGCCGATGAATTTTATCGAGAGCTGGAGCCGGATGGACTCTCGGAGGATGCACGCCGAGTCCAGCGCCAATCCTTTGCGGGCCTCTTGTGGAGCAAGCAGTTTTATCATTATGAGGTCAGCCGATGGTTGCGGGGCGATCCGGGACAGCCAGACCCTCCACGGAGCCGCCTGCATGGCCGTAACTCGGATTGGCCGCACCTCTACAACGCGGATGTCATCTCGATGCCCGATAAGTGGGAGTATCCGTGGTATGCGGCGTGGGACTTGGCCTTCCATTGCGTTCCCTTGGCGCTCGTCGATCCCACCTTGGCCAAGGAGCAACTCATCCTCCTTGTCCGCGAATGGTATATGCATCCCAACGGCCAGTTGCCGGCCTACGAGTGGGCGTTGGGAGATGTGAATCCGCCGGTGCATGCGTGGGCGGCATGGCGTGTCTACAAGATCGAGAAAAAACGGCGCGGCGTGGGTGATCGCCGTTTTCTTGAACGGGTGTTTCAAAAGCTGCTGCTGAATTTCACGTGGTGGGTGAATCGAAAAGATGCGGACGGCCGAAATATTTTCCAGGGAGGCTTTCTGGGACTGGACAACATCGGCGTCTTCGATCGGAGTAAACCCTTACCGACCGGCGGGCATATTGAACAATCGGATGCGACGAGCTGGATGGGCATGTATTGCCTCAACATGCTGGTCATCGCCATGGAACTAGCCCGCGAAAATAATGCCTATGAAGATATGGCGAGTAAGTTCTTCGAACATTTTGTCTACATTTGTCGAGCGATCAACAAGATCGGTCAGGAGGAGCTGGAACTTTGGAATAAGGAAGACGGCTTCTTCTATGACGTGCTGCATTTGCCGGATGGCCGCAATCTGCCGCTGAAAGTGCGATCGATGGTCGGGCTCATTCCGCTCTTTGCGGTCGAGACTCTGGATTCCGAGTTAGTCGACAGCCTGCCGAGATTCAAGCATCGCATGCAGTGGTTCATTGAAAACCGGCCGGAATTCGGCTCGCACGTGGAAACGCAATCCCATGATAACGGCGTGCGCCGGTTTCTGTCCCTGGTGAGTTATCAACGGCTCCGGCGAGTTCTACGTTATATGTTGGATGAACAGGAGTTCCTGTCTCCCTACGGTATTCGGGCGCTCTCACAGTTTCATCGTGCACATCCGTATACGTTGTCGGCCATGGGGATGGAATATCGCGTAGACTATGAGCCGGGCGAATCCAGCACCGGTCTTTTCGGCGGCAATTCGAATTGGCGCGGGCCTATTTGGTTCCCGGTGAATTACTTGATCATCGAATCGCTTCAGAAGTTTCATTATTTTTTAGGTGAAGAATACCGGGTGGAATGTCCGGTCGGGTCCAATCGGCACATGCATTTGGGAGAGGTCGCCAATGAGCTCTCGCGCCGGCTTACCCATCTTTTTCTGCGCGGGCCGGACGGCCGCAGGCCGGTGTTCGGCGGGATGGAAAAGTTTCAGCAGGATCCGCACTGGCGGGACCTGCTCCTGTTCTATGAATATTTCCATGGCGACAATGGGAGTGGAATCGGCGCGTCGCATCAAACGGGGTGGACCGGGTTGGTGGCGAAATGTATCGATATGCTGGCAAGAGGCGGGATGAAGGTATAATCATCACGATATTAATGGTCTTGGATATGGTGGAATGCCTTTGGCCTCGTCGGTGAGTTAACGGTTACGGCAATGAACGGAACCGCCGGAGATATTCCTGCACCGCGGTGACAAATGCGGCATGGCTCCACGTGAGCGGGGAGACCGACAGTGGGGCATGGGTGTACGGATGGATTTGCTCCGCCAAGACTCCCGATGGAAGCGCGTGATTCGCACACCATTCAAGTAGAGTGACGGGTGCTTTGAGGTCCTCCCTGTTTTTCGCCATGGCAATGCGCCACTGTGCAAGCCACAGCGTCGCGATGAACCAGGGATTTCCCGGCACATTGGCCGCGTCGTCAGTCTGGCGGTGATAACCGTCTCCTTCGTAGCGAGCCATTCCGCCGACTTCGGTTTTGATCCATAAGCGCTCATGAACCGCCAGCATCGTTTGTACGATGCGCGGGTCGTCCGGAGCAAACATGCCGAAATACCACAGGCCAAATAGGGACGAATCAAGCGCCGGGTCGGTTGTCCAGCGTCCATCCGATGTCCGTACCGCCATCCGCACGAAGCGTGAGAGTTCCGGCTTGTAGAGAATATGCACCACGCCGGCTTTTATTTCGTCGGCGGCCGTGCGGTAATGCTGTGCCAACGTGATTTCACCGAACGCCTCAGCAAATCTCGCGGCGGCCGACAATCCCGCCCAGACGGCCCCGCAGGTAAACGCCGTGACGCCACGGCGCTCCTCCCACAAATCATAAGAAGCCAACGGCAACCCCGTCTCCGCATCACGATAGGCTGCCAAGAAGTCTGCGGCATGCGTGATCAGCGAACGATAGAGTGGTTTGATGTATTCGACATTCTTCCACGTCTCGAGCCGGTTCCAGAGCGCCCAGAGCACGAGAGCCGTCTCATCTTCCTGGATCGGCAATTCCTTGTGTCCCTCGCGGACCCAGGGGTGCCAGCTTGAAGCCAGTGTGCCGTCCGGATTGTACTTGTGCAGCAGATACCCCTCCTTGGTGAGCACCTGCTGGCAAAAGGGATAGAAGGGACGGCTAATTTCCAAGAATCCGGCCAGATCGAAGGCATACGCCACCATGGCTCCATCGCGTGGCCACATGTAGGAGTACGTGTCGCGGACGTCGGACGCAATATCGGAATCGTTGGCCGCGATGATGGCGCCTCCATTGTCGATCTGTGTCCGCATGACGAGGAGGCTCAGCCGATAGAGGCTGGAGACCTGGGCGGGGAGATCCGCAAAATCGGGCCGATGCAAGTGAAGCCATAAACGCCAATACGTCTCGGTTCGATTGAGGAAGGTCCAAGGCCCACGCTGACGGACCGCGCGGTTCAGCCGTGTGACTTCCTCGAAGTGAAAACCGACGGCAAGCCAGTAGTACGCGGTCTGTGTGCCGCCGGGTTCGATAACAAGATGTACCGACACAGTAGAGTCGACGGAGCCTTGTGCGATGGGATTGCCTGAGAGTACGCCGTCCTCGGCATCCTTCCATGTTCCTTGAAGGCGCTTGATCTCCTTGTGCCCGCATGCCCATTGGTGCACGCCGATATGCCAGCCGTCCACGCTATCGTGCGCATCGTCCGCTTGTTTTCCCGGCGCCGCCGTATTGATCAAAAACCATCGGGGCCCTTTATAGTGATACACCGCGCGGCGCTCGGGCTCATAGTAGGCCGTGTCGCCAAGGTCATGGGAGGAAATATGAAAATCATGGTGAAAAAACAATCGAACCTCTCGCCTGCTCTCGCCTCGGTTCGTGACCCGAATCTCACGCATGTAGAGATTTTCATGAAAGTCCACGGTATCGTGACAGACCAGGTCGAGTTGAAGATCGGGGTGAGAGAGGACGACATCCGTCACCAACGTGTCGTCCTTGTAGCGCATGTGCCGTGACCAGCGCGCGTCCTCGATCCATGCAAATCTGTTGTCCACCCATACGCCGAATCGAAACGCATGTCCATCCGTATGATTTTCGAGACCGACGTGGGGCCAGTAGAGGTCGCGGAGTTGGTACGCCGTGTCGAATGCGATCAGCAACGAACCGTTCCCAACCGGGATGTCGCGGGGCATGCTCGTCTAGTCCTTCCACATGGACTGCTACATGTAAGTCGGCAAGATGCAGTACCGTTACTTACCACGATGCATATCCGGCCGTCGATAGAGCGGGATAGAAGATATAAGCGATGAGTACGGTGGGTGTTAGGATGTGAAGAGGAGCAATCTAGGCGTCGTGACATATCACGGTCCTTGTTTAATGTCACGATTTGTTGGTTAGGCTCATTACGGAGTGCGGCACATTTATCAATTGTTGGGATGATTTCAACAT
>JAICXS010000157.1 GCA_025934615.1 Nitrospiraceae bacterium | reverse complement strand
GGTGCCGCATGATCCTGTCCCGCTGACAAGTGTCGAACCGGCGGAGGGAGAGGCCCAACAGCCAATATTGCCGCGTGTCTTGCTCCGTGAAGAGCCGACTCTTGTCGCTCGGCCGGCTCAACGGACGGCATCGACCGCTCCGGCGGCGGAAAAGCCACGGGAAAGATCGGGAAAGCTCGATCTTAACCTCGCCACTGCCGAAGAACTGCAAGGCCTGCCTGGAATTGGACCCGTATTGGCGCAACGCGTCGTCGAACAGCGGACGGCGCAGGGGCGGTTCCATACCGTCGACGATCTTCGGGACGTCAAAGGGATCGGCAAGAAGCGAATGGACCAATTGCGGCCGCTGGTGATGGTCGACCTAGCAACGAAGGCGGAGCCGAAGCACGAGGCCAAGATCAAGGCCAAGGCCTTGTAGTAAGCCATTCTCATAAGGGACCGCGTGACTGAACTGACTCGACACATGGACTTGATTCTCCGCGGCGCCGTGGAGGTCATACAACAATCGGAATTGGAGTCCAAGCTGGCCCGTTCCCTCAAGGAACAGCGTCCATTGCGGGTCAAGGCAGGCTTCGATCCGACAGCGCCGGATCTTCATCTTGGGCATACAGTCTTGATCCACAAGTTGAAGCATTTTCAGGATCTGGGGCATCAGGTCATCTTTCTCATCGGAGATTTCACCGGCATGATCGGCGATCCGACCGGCGTGTCCCATACTCGAGTGGCGCTGACGAAGGAGAAGGTGCGGGACAACGCTACAACCTATGAGCGACAGATTTTTAAGATTCTGGACCCGGCCCGAACGATCGTCGAGTTCAATAGCCGCTGGATGGGCACGATGACGGCGGAAGCGTTGATTCAGGTGAGCGCGCATTACAATGTCGCACGGATGCTGGAGCGCGAGGATTTCCACACGCGCTATCATGAACAGAAGCCGATCAGCATCCATGAGTTTTTGTATCCGCTGATTCAGGGCTACGATTCAGTTGCGCTGAAGGCAGACGTAGAATTGGGGGGCACGGATCAGAAGTTCAATCTTTTGGTCGGGCGCGATTTGCAGCGCGACTTCGGGCAAGAGGCCCAAGTCGTTCTGACGATGCCGTTATTGGAAGGCACCGACGGCGTTCGGAAGATGAGCAAAAGCCTTGGCAATTACATTGCCTTGGAAGACAAGCCGGAAGATCAGTTCGGCAAATTGATGTCCATCAGCGATGCCCTCATGCTTCGCTATTACGAACTGCTGACGACCGAGAACGTCGCGCATATCGCCGCTCTGCACCCGATGGAAGCGAAGCAACGGCTGGCCGAACATATTGTGGCGCGCTACCATGGAGAATCCGCAGGCCAAGAGGCACGGGTGAAATTCCAGCAGACATTTCAGGAACGAGAATTTCCGGAGGAACCGGATGCGCGCGTGCTGCTACGCGTCACCGATGTTGCCGATCCGTCTGCCCCGGCCATGGGATTGATCGATCTTGTCGCGCGCACCAAATTAGTTCCTAGTAAAAGCGAAGCGCGTCGGCTGATCGTGCAAGGCGGAATCGAAATCGACGAACAGAAGCAGACCGATCCGACGGTCAGTCTTGCGCTCAGGCCCAACCACCCATATCGTTTTCGTATTGGCCGCCGAAAATTCGCGATCGTGGAATTCCATCCGTAACACGCCGTGCCCGACCTTCTCATGTTCCCTCCTGTAGCTTGATTTCCCTGGACGGCGAATTTATATGCCGGCCGCATTCAAAACGTCTTTAGCGACATAAACTTAGGTAGGATAGTCCTACAGGAGAATAGGCGCTGAACTGATAGGTCGGCTTAGTTGAGTCTGATATGACCCTGGCGAGCAGTTCCGTCTTCTGCATGCGTATGGCGATTTTCTCCATGACTGCTCATCACGTCACGATGGAACGATATCAAAGAAGATGAGGCGAAATGGGATTTACCTACTGGTCGTACTGGTCACCGCCATAGCCAACATGCACGAGGCATCAAGGCCGGCCTATGGACAAGCGAAGACTGAAATCATTCCGTCGGTGAGTGTCTCCGAACGTTACGACAGCAATGTATTCTTCACGAGCGCCAAGACAGATGCGTCGGATTATGTCACGACGATCTCACCGATGGTCAATATCCGACGCGAGACCCGTCTGATTGATCTCACTGGGTCGCTTCAGGTCGCCGGAAACTTCTACGTCAAGAATCCCAGCCTCAACTATGCCTCGGTGATGGTGAACATGAATGCCTCGCTCGATAGTCTCGTGGCTCGGTTTGCCAAGCGCACGAAGCTTTCCGTCAACGAATTTCTTACGTACACCCCTCAACCGCCGGCTTTTTATGCGCCTCCTGCCAGCGGCGCCGGGGCCGGTGGTCCCGAAAATTTTGCGAGAGGCATTCAAGCGGTACGAGCGAACTCGTTCATCAACGTGTTTGGGATGAACGGCTCTTATGTCGTCGATCCGAACATCAATATCCTGGGTAACATTCGGCACCAGTATATGCGGTTTGGCTCGGCCTTCGCGACTCCTGTAGGAGGCGGATTTTTTGACACACAATATTTTACTGCTTCGGTCGGCCCTCAATATGTCCTGACCACCAAAGACAGTATATCCCTGAACTTTAACTATTCGGCGATCGCCTACTCCACCTCAGGGTTTCAACTTGCCGGTGCGACACTGGGCTGGCAACATAAGTTTTCCCAACGATTCTTCTTTAACGTCAATGGGGGCGCCACAGAATTTCTGACAGGGGGGCAGTCGCTCCAATATGTGGGATCAGGTCAGTTCACGTGGCAAGAACGTTCTACTGCTACATCTTTAGGGGTATCTCGAGCGGTCTTTCCGAGCTTCTATGTGACGTCGACGGCGCTCGTGAGTAACGTGGTCACGCTGAGCGTGACCCATCAATTTACGGAAAGACTGAACGGGTCGGCGAGCGGAAACTATGCTAAAAATCAATCGGTGAGCGGACCAAGCTTGGATTTTACCAGTTATTCAGCCTCGGCCAACCTCATGTATCTCTTCACCAAGCGGGTTATGGGCACAGCATCCTATACCCGATACGTATCGGACAGTTCGTTTGCGGGACAGGGGTTCTCTTTCAATCGCGATATTTTAGTCCTCACTGTTCGATATGAATGGCGATAAGCGGCGTAGCGCTTCAGGTCGTCCAGTGAATGAAGTGACTGAAAGAGGAGAGGCTTACGGATTATGAGGACGCTTGGGCTATGGAATCAGAGGTGGTGATTGCCTAGCGACACTAAGGAGTGAAGAGACAACATGCAACTCAATATCGAAGGATAATTTCGAAGAGTTGAAGACGCCGGAACAGTGATCAAGCCTCTTTCTTTGTGCACATCCTTTTTTCTGAGGCTCACTTCCCTGCACGTCATTAGAACGACCAGCCTAATCCTCCGACCACGTAATGCGCTTGGTAGAGGACGTGTAAATCGGCATTCGTGAAATCGAAACTTGCACGATTGTATTTATACTCGCTAAACGCCACCAGGTGCTGGCCCATCTTGACCCTTAAGCCGGCTAGCGCGTTGAGCCCAAAACTCGTGTCAGAAGAGCTAGGTGAGTCAGAAATATGGCCCCAAAATATCCCAAGACCTGCGCCCGCATAGGGCTGGACCCATTCACCAGGATAACGAATAATCCAGTTAAACGCCCAGGTCGTCACCCGTGTGTGAGAGCCCGGAGCGTCAGTGCTGGCTGTACCGCCGGCGCCAGTAGCTGTAATGGTTTGCTGCTTGATATGCGGTGTGCTATAGAACGCTTCGGTTTCCAAGGCGAACCATTTCGCGCCGGCAGGGGAGAACCCGAGTTTTAATCCGCCAATACCCGTTCTTTTCAAGGCAAGGTTGCTCAGTTGCACCGAGGCATCGTCGCCGGTTCCATGGACCTTCGTGAAGGATTGTGCCAGGGAAACACCGCCAAATGCCGCGATATAGACCTCACCCGAAGATTGCGTTGTAGTCTGACCCATCATGCGGCGATCGACTGCTCGATTACGGGGTTCCTGCCGTGGCCGTGGCTCAGGTAGGGTCCGGTCAGATTCTACCGCGGCGACCGGAATGCGCTCGGATTGTGCTTGCATGGAGGCGGGGACTGCCAGCCTGGCCTCACGGTGATCCATCGGCAATTCGGAAGCGCCCTGAGAGAACGGAGCAAGACCGGCAACGTCTGGGGATTTCTTCGCAGAGGCGCGAGGAGCGAGCACGACAGATAAGGTGTTCTTGCCTTCTTCAACGGAATAGACCGCTGCTTGACGAAGATCGATGACAAGACGGAGCACATTGGGGTGTAGTCCAATGCGGATTTGTCTCACGATGCGGTCGTTGAATTCGAATGCATGGGGCAGTTTTGTCGATACGTTAAGAAGATCCACGATCACACGGTCCGTACTGAGAGGACGAATACGATAGGATAGCCGTCCATCTCCGCTGATCAGAACGGTCGCCTCTCCTCCGCGCTGTTTCAATTCGACGTGTGTCAGTATGTGAGCGGGTGACGATCGTGGCGGTGATGGGGCGGCGAGTTTCGGTTCGTCTGTACCGGCCGTCCAGCCGATTGAAGGCGGTAAGACGGCTAATAGGATAGATAGGATGCGTAAGAAGCGTTTCATAGACACCTGTGTAAGCCTCCCACAATAACTCACGCATTACGTAAGGCTTCAATAGTATAGCCGATGAATTTATTCTTGCTGCTCCTCTCTGAAGAGAACAATGAGCGATGTTGAAGTGTGCTACGCAGTAGTTCCACGTACAAATGTGTGCATACTAAAAAAGTAATGGACCACTGTGCAGCCGTATCGTGATCATCAAGATCCGTTGTCATGCTACCGTTGAAGAACAAGCTTAAAGGGCGGCTTATCCGCGACGAGAATCTTCGACTGCAAATAAACCAAGGTATGGAAAAGAAAAGAGAGAAAGCCCTTGACAGCATCGTTCTCTCTATGTAACCATTGGATACATGAAGCCGCGGGACCTTAAGCAGGCGCGTAAAGCACTGGGGCTGACCCAAGAAGAGCTGGCCCAAAAACTACGGACGACACGTATGACCATTACCCGATATGAAGGCGGGACGCGCCGCATTCCCGGTATGGTGGATGTCCTGATCCACCAACTCGGGATGGTGCAACAGCTTCCCATGCTGGGGTTGGTCGCTGCAGGCAAACCGATTGAGCCGGTGCCACAGTCGGAATTGGTGGACGTCCCTGCCTCGATGATACGCAGGGGAGAAACTTTTGTGCTGCGAGTCAAGGGCGAGTCTATGCAAGAAGATGGAATTCTGACCGGTGATCTAGTGGTCGTTCAAAAGCAAGCCATCGCTCGCAACGGCCAAACGGTGGTCGCGTTGGTCAATCGTGAGGCGACCATTAAAAAATATTATCAAAAAGAAGGTCGAATCGAATTGCATCCGGCAAATGCAGCAATGCAACCGATCCTCGTGACGTCCGATGATGAATTTGCCATTGAAGGGTTAGTGATCGGTGTCATTCGACATTGTGAATAGCGATCAGCAGAGAGGAGGTTTTATGTCAATTCCAGAGTCGCACATTATCACCGCCCGTCTTCTCGATCTTCAACGAACCGTC
>JAICXS010000489.1 GCA_025934615.1 Nitrospiraceae bacterium | reverse complement strand
ATAAATCGCCAGATAGGGACCGACGCCGTCACGCACATCGGCGAGAAAGATATTGAGCGCGTCCAGTGCCCGCAGACTACGGGCACTGACTTGGCGGTTCAGGAACTTCTCGCTCGTGTCGCCTCTTTGCCCGAACACGTTCCGCAACTCCTTAGTGTGCCCCAACTTCGCCTCTTCCCGCCGGGAAGAGGGAAGGAGGGAGCGATGAATCGCCGGTCATCTGCGTCGAGGAGGGAGCGGTTCATCGGGACCGCCGAGGTGCCGAACCGGCCGGTCCAGCGGTACGAGTCGCTCTCCACCAAGGCCGATAGCCGTGGTTTCAACAGATCGTCCATATTGGTTGTCGCTTCCATATCCTTCTGCCTGGACTGTTTCTCCCACACTCAGAGCACGCGCCATACTGTCACCCACATCGGGTCGCACATGAATTTGCGTGCCGTCCGCAAGGATGAATCCATGAACTTCTCCGCGCGGCGCATAGAGCAAGGCGGCAATAGAGCCGCTGGCCTGCATCGCATGCATTGACGGACGTTTCAGATGCGGAGGTATCCGACGATCTTCCGGTCCGGCTATTGGTGATGCGGTCCGCCTTGACGACGGAGTCTCGTTCGCGATCGCCCTGGATGCTGACGCGATCATCCGGTTGTACGACGCCGACCAGTTCCTCCTCCATATGCGGTGGAAAGTTAATCTGCGTGCCATCATTGAGCAGCAACCCATCCACTTCCCCATGGGGATTCATCAGATATTGCCGGACGGTGCCTTCGGCAGCCGAACTTGTCCCCCGGAATCCATCGATGGCGGGCCTCTGCAGCGGCGACCGATCCGGCCGCGGCTCCGGGTCCGGTCGAACCGGCTGCGAGGCCGCCGGTAGCGACGCCAATGTTGCGGCTCCGACGATGGCAAGTGTCAGGAGTGTTGTCTTATGTGTGGGCTCTTTCATGGGAAACCTCCTTGGTGTAGTGATGATCTTGACGGAGGTAAGATCAGCAGATGCTGTGCCACTCGACTCGGTTGGAATATTGAGTAACGTGCGTGGTGTTGTGAAAGGAAAGTTCGGCATTGTCGCAAGAGACGACAGTTCATGTCTGGATTCCGGACTCTCTGACGCGTTCTCGCGAGCCCGATCAACGCATCACGCCCGTTCCGTGTTTGTCCCAATAGTAGTACAGAGAAATGTTCGGATAGATGGCGGCGATGTCGTTCTGCCCAGCGACCGTAAATAACACGCCGGCCGCTCCGACGATTGATCCGAATTTATACTGGACGGCGGGCTCGACGCCGAAGAGATTGAAAGTGCTCGGGGTTGCTGTAGTCGCATGCCCGTCCAATCGGCCGGGAATGCCATGCACCGTGACGAATTCGAGATTGAACCCGAAGCCGCGCTCTTCATTGACGATGTATTCGGCGATGAATCGCGTATTGACGATATCGCCTTGATAGGTCGTAGTGCCGCCGGCATGGCCGGGTACGGCATAGGTGTAGAAGACTCCGCCGCTGAATCGAAAGGGCTTGAGGTTTTTCCGAAACAGCACGCCCTCGGTTAAGGTCAAGGCCCCAAAACTGGTGGCCGGCAGTTTGCCCAGCGGAGAGAAGCCTCCAGGGATCGGCCGCGTGCCGGCCCAATCGCTGGTAGGGAGTCCGAGTTGATTGTAAATCGTGATCGAGGGCCGCCAGGAGTTCGGATTCTGAATAACTGGACGATATTTCAGATAGAGGGCGGTATCGCCGAGCCCCACGGCGGATGTCGATGTGCGATTGCCGGGCGCGGCCGCGTGAGACGAATCGAAATAGAGATCGGTAAAGGCGGCGTCAAATTCGAGATGATCGGTGAGCCCGTATCCCAGTGTCAGCAGCGGTTCCACCGAGGTGAGATGAAATGAGGAATCATTCCGATGCGTGGTCAATTTATTATCGAACATTTGGTGGCCGATTTCGCTAAAGATGAAGTATTGGCTGTGAAATTGGCCTTTTGGGTTGATATCGACGGCGGTCAGCAAGATCGGCCCGTTCGACAGCGGATTCCAACTCTTGCGATAGGTAAGGATGTCTTCGTTCGAAGGAAAAAACTCAAAGGCCTGACTCTCTCCGCACGCCCACAGGACAATAATAAAAGCTATCCATACGATGCGCGTCTGAACGGATTGCATGCCATGGTCCCTTTCGCTCCAGAGAGGAGGTGCAGGTCCTAGGCCACAGTCACATTGTGCCGAGCGCACGGAAAAATTCGCACTGTCTCTTTATTCAATCGATGAAGTGTCTGAAGAGAAGACAGGGATGTGTCCGGTTTTGGACGAGGGGTGGGAAACGCTTTTTACCGAAGATACATTGCGGCCTAGTTCTTTACTGTTTCAGGAGCCCGATGATGAGCGCAGGCTTAGTTTCTATCCATCACTT
>JAICXS010000065.1 GCA_025934615.1 Nitrospiraceae bacterium | reverse complement strand
CGGCATCATGCGCAGCAAACGGGACCGGTGATAGCGTGGCATGTCTAAACGTACTAATGCCAATCGCAATCCCGACCGTCTTTTTTCGTTCTAGACCTCGGGCGGTGTTGGAAATGCGATCGACATCGTCCACCGGTGACATACTTAACGTGGCGTGGCGCGGATGCCATTCGATGGGAAATTTTTTTTGAACAGAGGTCACGCCATTGGCCGCTTCAACTGAGAGGATCAGCTCACCTTGTCGGATAGACTCGGTCGGCGGCATGCGAGCACTTACCACGACACGCTTCATCTCATTCGGTTGTAGATCGCCGACTGGGACTGGATTGGCAAACTGCTCCACGAGCACCGGTGTCCCTGAAAAACGAACGACCACTTCTCTCGCAATCATCATACTTGTATTGCTTACTTCCACTTCCATCGTGACTTTTTCTCCGCTTTCGAGTCGTTCATTGGCTTGGCCCTCCCGTAGGATGACGCGATAGACTAATCCGTTGGAGGAAACCGGGAATGGCGCCGGGGTGGGACTCGCAGGTATGGCTGCAGTTCCCCCCGACGTCGCGACAGGTGGAACCGGGGATGCGGCCGTGGATTCACCGGTCGGTCGCTTGTGTTGCGCAGCATCCCGGATCTTCGTGGAGGTGCCGAGATGCTTTTTAAGTCCTTGTGTCAGGAGTGTAACCGCTTCATTCGCGACCGCGCCAAGTCCTTTCACTTCACAATTTTGGCGTTCGGTTTCAACGGTGCCATGAGACTCGGCTCGCAGGTTCTTGGTATACAAAACGTTGCCGCCTGCATCGGTATAGGAGATGCTGGCGCCGACAATCACCGTTGCAGGATAGGTCTTGGACGTTTGCCGCGGGATAAACAGGTCTGTTTCCTTTAACCCCAGTGCCACATCGACGGCTCCATCTGCTTTTTGCCCCGCGGATGGCGTCTGAATCCGCTGAAAGACGAGCCCCATATCTTTTGTGAGTGAGGTGGTCAGTCGCTCGCCGATGGGCAAGGTCTGCCGCTGACCGCACGCATCCGCATACTCTAGCGCCGCATTGGTCACGCTCGGATCCAGACGCAGATCGACCGTCAGCGGAAGCCAGTAGCCGTCCGGTTCACTAAACCGGTTGAAGATCTTCGATGCCCCGCTGCATCCCGATAGCGAGATCAGCAGGACCACAACGGCTAAGTGGGACATCAAGATGGAGCTGGGCGGCCGATCGGCCGAAAGACGAGGGAAACCTCTCACGACGCTGGTATACCGCAAACGTAGATGGGAAGGCAATGATCATCCTCTCTCCATTCGTTGACTTCGTCGGCACCCTTCAGTATCGTGCCGCATGCCAGAGCCATCGGCACAATCATCGGTATCGGCAAACCACACGGAGAGTCTGGGGAACACAGCGACTCATCCATGTGCGTCTCTTGCACGACTCATCAGACTTCCCAATCAGTCCGGCACGCTGCTCCTCATGCTTCCGACGCTTTGGGCTCTCATGTTTGCCTCGCATGGTCGACCGTCGTGGACACTGGTCCTGATCTTTTCGGCCGGTTCCTTCGTCATGCGAAGTGCGGGAGTCGTGATGAATGATTTGGCAGACCGATCGTTTGACCGCCAAGTCGCCCGCACACGCACGCGCCCCTTGGTCAGTGGCGCGGTCTCGATTCGACAGGCACTGCTGACGATCGTCGCCTTGCTTATCATCGCGGGTGCCTTGCTTCTCACGCTTGATCCCTTGGCCATCGCGCTCAGCCCCATCGCGGTACTCTTGGCCGCCATCTATCCCTTTTCAAAGCGCCTCGTTCCACTGCCGCAAGCGGTGCTCGGCATCGCATTCGGATGGGGGGTGATCATGGCTTGGGCTGCGGCCACGCATAGCGTCCCGTTACCTGCGTGGCTGCTCTATGCCGCCACCGTATGTTGGGCTGTCGCGTACGATACGATCTATGCACTTCAGGATCGCGAGGACGACCTTCGTATCGGGATTCGATCATCCGCCATTCTGTTCGGTTCCTATGCGTGGGTGGCGGTGGGGTGCTGCCTCGCACTCATGTTATTGTTGCTGGGCGTGATTGGATGGTTGAATGGTTTGAATGCCGGCTTCTATGGAGCGCTGGCGGCAATTGCGGGTTTTCTCACTCAGCAAGTGTTGGCGCTGCGTAAAGCCATCTCGCCCGCTCGAGCGTTTCGTCTCTTTCGGCAACACGTTTGGGTCGGCTGGTCAATCCTGGCAGCAATTTGGCTCGGGTTCCAGTAGCGGGATAGTGAAAAAGCCCCGAGCTTTGTTGCTGCATCGCTCGATCCTCAACGTACCCAGGGGTAGACCTGGTCTTGCAGCCTCGACTAGGAAGAGCACGTCTTATCGGTCATGATAAAGATGAAACCAAGAAGAATAAGCGGGCTGAGAAACGTACGTCAGAGACCGACTACGGCGCTAAAGCCGGCGCGATGAGGAGTGTCTCGCACGGAGATACTGTCAAGTCAGAGTCGTGATTACTTCCCCGCTCGCTCAATGGGGGCTTCCGGTTTAGGAGCCTTCAAGGTGGTCAGATACATGGTCACCGCCTTGGCATCCCGATCGCTGAGGCCAAGAGTCGGCATGCGCGTTTCCGGCTTCATGCCCTGTGGATATTTGACCCATCGGTAGACCCAGGTAGGATTTAGCCGAAAGCCGGCTCGGTCTAACGCAGGACCAACGATCCCGCCTTCCTCTCCAACACGATGGCAGGCATTGCAGCCGTACTTACTGCTGTAGAGTCGCTTCCCGAGATCGGCCAGTTTCGCGGCTTCTTCAGGAGGGGTGGTCAAATCGGGACGCGCCACACTGGGCAGTTTCGGACGAGCTAAAAATGACGCCAATGCCGCCTTTGCTTTTTCCAATTCTTTCGAGGCTGTGCTAAGGGCCTCCTGCTCCTTGGCCGTCGCGGCATCATCGACGTCCACACCCTTCTTGTCCGCCTCCTCGGATGCTTTTTTTTCGGCGACTTCTAAGCCCTGCTTGGCTTGGTCATACGCTTGTTGCGCCGCTTGTTGTTTCTCTTGAAGCTCTTTTTTTCTGGCTTCCAAATCATAGGTCAACTTCATGCCATGCAACGTGCGTACGTACGCGACGATCGACCAAATTTCCTCTTCGGATAACGTATATTTAAACGTCGGCATGGTGGGGACGGCGAATTCATCGTCGCCAATCTTATCCCCGACTTCCGGCGTCGTGTCTTTCATGTCCCGCGAGATCGTCGAAAATATTTCTTCGTCTTTAAACGTCGACATCTCCCCTTTGTTGGAGAGATCCTTCGGACGCGGGTCCGGCATCGTCCCCCAGTTGTACCCTTCATTCTGATGTCCACTTTCGCCATGACAATGCATGCAATAATGGGCGTACAAATGCTGTCCCCGTGAGACTGTTTCATTCTGAAACAGGCCGCACCCCGCGATGCCCATAGCGGCGGTCACACTCGCCACCGTGACGCCGAGTACCAGCTTACGGACTCCTCGATAAGCGCTCATACCGGTGCCCGCCCTCATGTCGAGGGCCCTTTCTTCAATTTTCAAATGATCACAAATTGCACGCCGACAGCGACTCCGATCGCCAGCGCCGCATACACATAGCTGGAGTAGTCGGGGGGCGGATCGGCACGGAAATACCACCAGGACGAGACCGCTTTCTGAGACCCTTTCTCCTTCAGATCGCCGCTCTCTAACTTTTTCCCGTCCCAAATCGCGAAGGCGATGTTGATATATTCGCCGGGCTTGATCTGCGTGTCATGTTCAGCATCCCCGGTGGACAACGCCCGGCTAAAAACTACCTTCCAGGTGCCGTTCTGGTAGACGCCTTTGCCTTTGGTATCCTGCTTGTCCTGAACTTTCAAGGTGCCGAACCCTTGAGCGTTCATATCGAGCACCTTGGCATCCTTGTTTTTCCAGAACCAAATATTGACCGGTCCCCCCTGCACCTGTGCCATCGGTTGGCCGTGAGCGAAATGCGCCTTCTTCTCGCCGACCATGAATTCCAGTGCAGCCGCATCGTCCGGGTCTTCGGAAGGATCGGCATATTCCAGCAGAACGGCCACTTGTTGGCCGTCGTGTAGCGCCCGCACCTTTACGGTCTGCGCGGTGACTTCCAAGATTCGTGTCGGCCAGTGTACCTGAGGGGAGAGTGGAAACTCCGACACCGGCACGTCGTTCCAAGTTGCCGCGTTAGGATCCTCGACCGGGACTGTCCCTTTGGCCACGTGTGCACGTACAGCGACGCTTTCCTGCGCGAACACCGGCTGAGCAATCAGCAGCCCCACACCGACAATTGCGCCACCAACTAGGCTCTGACGGTACCCGCTCAACCGATCCACCATGTTCCTTCCCTTTCTCCGGTCCTCACACTATCCACTCCTTTGGGAGAGCAGATGAGTTGTCTCTCACTGCGCATCGAGCGAGCACAGGAGCATCCGCCCTACTCCCACGTTCTAGGCTTTTGATGGGCACCATCATATTCACCCATGATAATTTTCCAGATATCCTCATCTGAGAGCTCGTGTTCCCAGCGCGGCATCGCGGACTTCCATGGCATGCCTTCAATGGAGAGCCCCACCCCACCCTTCTTGATTCGCCAGAAGAGATAGCTTTCCTGCAGCATGGCGATCGTCGTAGGATCTGAAAAATTCGCGGGCGGGGGATTGAATCCTTTCGCGGCCGGTCCTTTGCCGTCAAAATTTCCGTGACATGGGAAACACAACGAAAAGTATCGGCCTTTGCCATAGGCAATATTCTCCGGAGTGGGCTGAAAAGGATTGGAGAGGCCGACGAACTCCCCAGGCGGAGCGGGGTGAATCGTACGATTTTCACCGGGCGGTTGATCGCTCGGCGCAGTACTGTTGTAAGTCTGCCATCCGACCAGGAGCGGAAAGAGCAGTAACACAGCCAGCCTCGCGAGCTTCATCGCGCCCTCTTGCCCGTCTCCCCGCAAGAACCGAAAGATCGGACCCCAGAACGCCTCTGTCGATTCTCCGCTCAGCGTTGCAAAGATTAAGATTCCCGATAAGGTCAAGGTCAGATATAAGAAAATTAAGCTGGCTGGAAGCGGCGCTGTAACTAACGGCAGCACGAATTTGAGGAAGATATAGATGCCCACGACAAGAATGATCGATCGTACGAGCACTCCACCTTTCATAGCACTATCCCTTCTTTCGCGACCCGTATGTCATTAATTCAGACCACTGGCATGGATCGGCACGACCGCGGCGGTTTGTGCCGGCTTCGCTTGAGCCGGTGGCGTGTCGGATGCTTGCGTAATTTCAGATGGGCTGACCGTAATGGGTTCACCGCTCATCTGTTGAAGGAAGGCGATGACCGATAAAATTTCATTTTTCGACAGGCCGATCGGATTTTTGTTGATGTACGGCATACGAGCCGGATATTCCTTTGGCTGACTTTCGTGACGGAAATCCAGGTAGATATAGGCCTGCGGTTGGGTCAAGCTCTCATACATAAATTCGCGGGTCAGCTTGGCGCCGATGCCCTTCAGATCAGGACACCGCGCCGATTCGCTCGGTCCAATCGAATGACACAAGGCACATTGCCCCTTACTAAAGAAAATCTTCTGCCCGATGGCCGCCATATCGGACGCCGTCTTAATATTGGCGACATCGAATTTTTCTTCGACCGGCGGCAACGAGGCCATCTGCGGCACGCTGAGCGCGGTAATTGAAAATAAGCCGAGCACAATGGCGACAAAGCCCACGACTCGCGCGAATCGCGCTTTAATAAAAAGCAGAACGGCGATCCCTAATCCGACCACCGATAACCCGATTAACTGTAAGAATGCGACTTCGCTCATAGTCCCTCAGTGCTTCTTATCCAACGTCTGCGATCCCCCGGCCATGGCGGGATAGGCCCCCACCGGCACTTGCTTCTTCTCTTCGATCGGATCCTTCCCTTTGGCCTTATCCCCCATAGTCGCCACCCAGAAAATGAACGCGACCAGCATACAAAATAAAAACGTGTTCAAAGACATGAAGGCGGCGGCATAGCCCAGCGCGGGCGAAAAGGCATACTGTGAAGAGTCGCGCATGACCCCGTAGATGTGCCAGTGCACACGTGACGACGACCGCGCATATCCCATCAACGTCATCAGCAGAATGACCATGACTGCGTTTAAGACCAACGCATAGCCGGCTCTCGGAGGCATGCGTCCCCAGACCATTTCCGTGGTTGTCCGGGCACTCCGCAGCAAGAGCGCCGTAAGCGGCGTGATCGTCAGCATGACGAACAAGACGATCAACACCTGAGCGACGCTGAAATAGTTAATCCGGATAATCGCAGGGACAAAATAACCCCACACACCCAGCACGATGACGACGATCCCGGCGATGACCAGTACTGCGCTCATCAACGCCTTCGCCACTTTTGCCCATCCCGCTGTCTCTTCTTTGCCGGCTCGCCAGTACATAATAAAACTCATGAAGGTCACGAGAATCATTAGATTAGCGACGGTCATCTTGGCCGACATAACACCGAAGACGCCCAACAACGGGTGGTGGGTCCCCCCCATCTTTCTCGCTTCTTCGAGGCTGGCCACTAAGGAGTGCGGTGTCATCCAGACGCCGAGGCATAGCAACAGAATGACTAACATCGTCATGATCGGCTTCCGATATTTGATCTCTGAGCCTGGAATACGATGCGTGATGCCGAGCCAGAAATAATAATTCGAACCGAGAAACAAAACGCCGATCAGCATCGCCTGCAAAATGAACAGCCACGAGAGGAATCCTCCCATCAACGTGATGCCCATTTGCTGGTTGTACTGATAGATCTCACGCATCAACCAGTACCCGGCGAACGGCAGGGGCAGGAGCCCGAATACGCCGATGAAATTCCCGACGTAGCCCATCCAATCGTAATGATCTCGCTCTTCCGCCGTTTGCGCCGAGAGATAGCGGATGCCTGCATAGGCGCCGCAAATATATCCGCCGAGGACGACGTTGGCGATCAGGCGGTGAATATTCACCGGCCACCACGTGGGATTCCATGTGGCCGCCCACGCGCGAGCGAAGTCGGAGCCTTCCGCAATCACGACGGGACTGGCTTGAAATGTGGCCCACGAATTGGGCACGATCATGATGAAAAACGCGAAGACGTTCAGCAGAAATCCCAGGAAAAGATGCAACGGTTTTTTCGTCCCTTGCATGGCATCCCAGCCATACCAGTAGAGGTAGAGCGTCGCTGTTTCAATGAGAAATAATCCGCAGTACACGACGAACGAGGGGAAAAAGATGTCCGAGAGATAGGCCATCAATTTCGGATAGAACCCGATCAGCATGAACAAGAGAATCCCGCCGAACAGAGCGGTGGTGGCATAGGAAGAGGTCAGCAGTTTCGTAAACTCTTTCGCCAGTTTGTCGTAGCGCTTTTCGCCCGTTTTCCACCCGACAATCTCGCAGAGCCATGCAAAGATCGGCACCCCCAGGACAAAGCCGGCCAGGAGCAAATGCAATTGCGCGATGACCCAGATAAGATTTCGGCTCCCGCCGAGTTGCGGGATATCACGATAGGCAGTGGCCGCCGAAGTCGGCGCATCCTGGGCCAGCCCAAGCGCAGGGAGGGCAAGCAGACCGATGGCGACAGCTACCCCGGTGACCTGCGCCGCGCGGCGCCGATATTGTTCAATGAGCGTCGGTCTTATATCGCCGTGGTTCCCCATAACTTCTCCTCGCCCAACGGCTTCATTACACAAGTTAATGTTTACGATCGTCAGCCCTATGAGCCGATTCTTTTTCAGAGGTCACCGCGGCTTTCATGGGCTTCGCTGATTCAGTCCCCGATTTGGGTGCGTCTTTTACGGGCGGCTTGTTTTTACCCTTGTCGTCCTTCTGTGTTTCAGCCGCCGCCTTCTCTTCCAACGACTGCACGGCGGCTTCGGCCTTGGCGATTACCTTTTCTGTTTTCTGAAGGGCATCAGTCGGCTTGAAGATCGGCGTCTTTACGGCTTCCTTCTTTTCCGACTCGTGCGGGTGGGGTGTCGTCACAGGCATAAACGCCCACAGCAATAGAACAAGAAACACTCCGACGCCGGTAATGGCGGTCAGCACCAGGGGCTGATCTGCGGGCACGCGCAAAAGATCCCATTGCCGAACGACGCTCGAAAAAGCGATGTCGTCAGAAACTGCCGTGGCAGTCTGCCGTTTGACGATTTTGCCGAAGACGTACAGCCAGCCTAGGACTAGTAGGATCAGCACAATCGTAGCCGGCGTTCCCCAGAGGACCAGCTCAATGCTGATTCGCTCCGCCACTGGAATGTCTTTGAAAAACTCCAGAATCCAGGCTGCGATTGATTTTGATATCGAGACGGCTCCTCCCCCAACAACGTAGGCGAT
>JAICXS010000529.1 GCA_025934615.1 Nitrospiraceae bacterium | reverse complement strand
TTGTGCAGGTACTTGCCTAGCGTTCGGAATTGCAGGATCGCTGTTCCGAAACTGATCGCGGTCTCCAAAGTCGTCGTCACAAAAATTCCGCGACTGACGTATTCACCTTGGTCCCAATGCGGATAAAGTCGATGGAACCGCTGCCGGGCATCGATCCCATTGATGCAGAAATCCAATGCATGTTTCAGATCGGTGCCGTGAAAGACCCTGACCACCATATCCGGCTGAAGTTCCGCGACATTATCATCGGCTTCATCGAGTATTTCATGTATCTTCATGACCATATTTACACGGCCATATTCGACACCATATCCGCCGCATGAGCAGTGATGAGCAATCTGAATTTACCGTCATGCTGACCGATGTCGGCCCGACAAAAGTGCAGGTTGTCAAGGAGATTCGTGGCATCACCGGGCTCGATCTGAAAGCCTCGATGGCGATGGCCAACGCCGACGAATTGCCGAAGGCGATCAAAGAGAACATCTAGCTGGGCGCAGTATTGCTGGCGATTCTGCACCGGCCGGCGCTGGACACCGCACTGCTCGCGGAACCGCCGGCAGTTGCCCTCGCCTTGTTCGCCGAGTTGATCTCTTTTCTCGCACGCCGCCTGTAGCTGACGGCATTGCGGGCTCATCTGCGCCCAGGCGATCGGGACTGCCGGACCTCGATCCGACGCTGGTTCTGCTGACTCGCCTGCGTCTTCGGCAGCGTTAAGGTCAACACCCCGCGATCTCCGTTGTCCAGGTTGCACACTGGCTTATCCACAAGCCTACACATACTAATAGCCAGGATTCTCGCCAGATGTGCGGGTCACCCGAAAATTTTTTTCACAGGCATCAACGGCTATGGTCTTCATGCCACCGCACGCAGCCGATAGAGCGGCGCCTCCCGCTTGATCCAAACCTCGTGATATAGCCAGCGGACCGGCGATTCGGCATAGGCCTCCAGGTCCACTTCAAACCGCGCGCGGGTCTCGGCATTCGGCATCGCGCTGGCGACTTTGATGGCATGGACTGGCGAGCGCATCGCGTAGCGTAGCCCGAACAGCCGGTTGAGATAGCGCGGCCGGAATGGCAGATCACCGGAGCGGTAGACGGCAGCAACATCAAATGGTGTCATGGTGCTTCTCCCTTCACTTTGATCGTAAGCTCTTTTCGGGAATCGTAAACCTGATCTTGCAAAAAATTTTACTATCATAGTTTTATCACGTCTCGGACCATCAGTGACAGGATGATCACAATACCAAACAAGCTGGCCGTAATGACTAGGCCGACAAACATGAAGTCATCCGAAGAGACACGGCACCATTCGTCAAACGAATAGACATCACGGCGCCACGGATGACCTTGCGGCATCAAATGCCGGAAAATACGGTAGAGCGCGTAGCTCGGGACATGCAGAAAATTCCACATGCCCCGAGTATAGCACAGGCTAGACGGTTGTTGCGCCGCGCACGTCCTGATATTTGACAGCCCAGCGCTGGAAGGCGTCGGTCACCACGACATCGGGGTTGCCGCGCTCGGCATCGTCGATCAGCATGACCCGGTGTTCCTCCGGCAATGCCCGCTCGGCGTAGGTCGTAATAGCGCGGATATTAGCTTTGGTGGCGTGCCGCGCGAGGGCCGTGGTGACCGCCAGCCGCATGCCAGGGTCTTGCGGCACCGGTGCTCCGTTGGGGTCGCGGATCATCTTCTCGATCGAGAAGCCCTGCCGGAACAGCCGGCAATAGGCCAGCAGTTCCGTGGCGGCGACGCGGCCGACCTTGCCGGCGATGGTGGCAAATTCGATGTTGCTGCCAGCGAGTCCTTTTTCCTCGATCAGGTACAACGAGTTGGAGACCTTCTCCCAGGAACGCGGTGTCGGGAAGGAGCGCTCCTGCGGCATGAACCGCAGCAGCATGCCGCACTGGTCCGGTATCTCCAGCCGGGTCGGCATGGTC
>JAICXS010000245.1 GCA_025934615.1 Nitrospiraceae bacterium | reverse complement strand
TTTGACCGTTTTTTCCGAAACGTGCAGTTGATGCGCGATTTCTTTATTACTCGATCCGCCGCCAATTTGTTGCACAATTTCCTTTTCGCGAGGTGTGAGTACATCAAGTGAAGGATCTGCCTTCGGAAGCGACCGGTTTCTCTGCTGTTCGGTAAGTGACACCAGTGTATCGAGCAAGTGAGAAATGACTTTGCGGCCGACCCACACTTCACCCTTCTGCACCATTTTGACGGCCTTGGCCAACAGCATGGAGTCCATTTCCATGCCGCAGTAGCCCTTGGCTCCCGCTTCGAGCATCGAGGTGCCTTCCGTTTCCGTTGGAGTCGTGGTGAGTAAGATCATGCGCGTCGAAGGACTGATTGTTTGGAGACGGCTAAGGCCGTCCAGGCCGTGGAGGCCCGGGAGCGAAAGATCAAGCAGCAAAATGACAGGCTTCAGTGCGGCAAGCTTCTGCTCGACCATGGAACGATCGATGGCTTCATAAAGAACGGCAATTTTCTGGAGGGCTTGTACCCATTGCGCGCGCCTTGCGGACACGTCGCTTGCTAGGAGAATTTTGAGGACAGCCGTACCCTGACCCGACACCATGTCTTTCTTGAACCCTTTCAGTTCGGCTTCAAAGACACCGTCTCCAACTGTACCAGTTTTTCCCTAAAAAGTCTTTTGCCCCATGGAGTTATTACGCGATCCCGACAGAATCTTTATCATTGCATGGAAAAGACACCGCCAAGTACGTACACTCCACCAGCTTGCCGCCTACAAGGCTGCATGTTAAGATGCAGCCCTTCTAAGTATAGCTAAAAAATCCCGTGGAGAGGTGCGAGAGTGGCCGAATCGACGTGCTTGGACAGCACGCGTCCTGGAAACGGGCCCGTGGGTTCAAATCCCACCCTCTCCGCCAGACTTGGCGCGCCAGGTACACATGACTAACAACCGCTGGGCCCCTGCGCGCCAGACTTACCGACCGGCAATGCCTTGGATACCGTAAAGCGGCGCCGCTCTGAGCGACATTAAAAATACGTCGCGAAGCGACACTACTTCCGGTGATCAATCGCCGTGATCTGGTCCTGGCGCGGCACTGCTTGGTTGATCGAGAGTCGGAATGTTCCTGTCGCGCCAAAGAGCAAGCGAGAGCGTAGCGATAAGGGGCTGGGCCCTGTGCAACAAGCTCCTGTGAACCCCGCCAGGTCCGGAAGGAAGCAACGGTAAGCAGATCGGTTTGTGTGCCGCAGGATCACCTGGCCCCGTTTTTCACAAGGCGTTCAACGTGAAGCATTATTCGTGAGCGAGGCTCTGAAGTACTTAAAGTAAGTTAATCATTACATACTTGTTTCGGAGTGGCGGCCAGTCAAATTACTCAATTACTTTCCGTTGCGATCCACGTTTAACGAATAACGAGCTCTCATGGACTACCAAGTCTCCGCCAGAAAATATCGTCCCGCGGGCTTTCAGGATGTGATGGGCCAGCCCCATGTCGTGAAGACTCTGATGAACTCGATTGCCGGGAAACGAATCGCTCATGCGTTCTTATTCTCAGGCAGCCGCGGCGTGGGAAAGACAACGGTCGCGCGCATCCTTGCCAAGGCGCTCAACTGCGAGCAAGGCCCGATCGGTACGCCCTGCGATCACTGCGCCAACTGCCTGGAAATCGCGCAAGGAAATTCCGTCGATGTGATTGAAATCGACGGCGCCTCAAATACCAGCGTCGACGACGTGCGCGAAATCCGCGAGAACATCAAATTTACCCCGTTTCGCGGACACTATCGCGTCTACATCATCGACGAAGTCCACATGCTGTCGAACTCGGCCTTTAACGCCTTGCTGAAGACGCTCGAAGAACCGCCGGCCCACGTCGTCTTTATTTTTGCCACGACGGAAATTCATAAAATCCCGGCCACCATTTTGTCTCGGTGTCAACATTACAATTTCCGTCGAATTGCCCGAGCCGAAATTATTCAGCGACTGCGATATGTCGCCGAACAGGACGGCATTGCCCTAGAGGACCGAAGCTTTCTCTCCATCGCACGAGCCAGCGAGGGAAGTATGCGCGATGCGCTCAGTCTGTTGGATCAAGCCGTGTCCTTTGGCGGAAAAAGCGTTCGGCACGATTCTCTCCAGTCGCTGTTGGGCTGCGTGCCGCATGAACTCGTCCGGGATATGATGGACGCCCTGTTGACGCATGACAGTCCTGCCGCCATACAGATTATTGCGCGGCTGTTAGACCAAGGCCATGACTTGCGGGCTTTTTGTGCAGAACTGGTCGAGCATGTCCGCAATCTCTTAGTGGCCTCGGTGGCCCCCGACTCATCGGACATTCAGTGCCTGAAAGGGCTTATCGATCTTTCGGAGGAAGAAATCCACCAGATCGCCGCTGAAGCGAAGCGATGCACAACAGAGCAGCTTCACGAACTGTTTCGGATCTTTTCACAAGCTGAAGATGCTCTGCGTGTCAGCCCTCGTCCCCGCTTCGTGTTAGAAGTGGCCGCCATCCGGGCAACTTGCCTAAGGATGACCGAGTCATTGGGTGCCGTGACCATGACTACTCCGCCGATGGCCACGTCCGCTGTGAACTGCACGCCGACCGATAAAGACAATCGAGCGCCACGACCCGTCCCGGTTGGGACATCCGACCATGCGCTTCCTCGGCAAGGCGACAATCGCTTCCCAGCAGAGAGCTGTCAGCTGGCTAAAAACGTTGACTATCAGCCTATAGTGGATCGCCCTCCGCCATCCCCATCGAGAGAACGCCCTCACGCGACTTCCCCACGACCGCGATCACAAGCGACGGTCCCGGCATCGCCCTCCATTGCTTCTCCAATAACTTCTGCTGCCGTTCGGCAAAGTCCCATGAGACACATCCTATCCTGGGAGAAAGTGGTTGAACGAGTCGAGCAACAGCATCCCAACATCGGTCCATTCCTCGCCAGGGCCACATTTGTGGGGGCGGAAAACGGTGAGGTGACGATCGGCTATGCCCCTACGGCGTCAGTCGCGCTGGCTCGCGTGCAAAGGGAGGAAGCGCTTCAGATAGTTAGTGGAATCTGTGCACAGCTCGTCGGCCAACCCATGCGGCTTCGCGTCGTTGAGCTGCATGAGGGACAACGTTCAGGACCGAGTGTGGCTGAGCTTCGCGCCGTCAAGGAGCGTGATCAGAAACATCGACTGCTCGAACAGTCTCGTTCTCATCCCTTGGTCAAACAAACCCTGGCGATCTTCGGAGGAGACGTTGTGGACGTACGACAACCTGCCCCACGAGAGGAGACACCGTGATGTCGAAGAACCCGTTCGGCAATATGGGCAACATAATGAAGCAAGCCCAGGCGATGCAAGAACAGTTGGCAAAGATTCAAGAACAAGCCGCTGTGAAAACCGTACAGGGCACGGCGGGCGGCGGCATGGTTACCGTGACGGCCAATGGCGCCATGGAAGTCGTCGCGATTAAGATCGATCCCGAAGTCATGACATCTGGCGATGTGGAGATGCTGCAGGATCTTATTGTCGCGGCCACCAGTGAAGCACTCCGCAATGCCAAGGACATGATGGCCAATGAGATGAAAGGCATCACGGGTGGTATGCGGATACCAGGGCTCTTTTAGAAGACAATACTGGAGCTGAATGATGAGCGATGAACGTAAGAACAGGCATACTCCGAGAGAAGTTCTCTCTGCTTTCCAGTCAGCATTACCTTGTCATTCATCGTTTGAATTATGGGAATTGACAATCAGGGTCTCCTGACCAGACTCATTCGCGAACTGGTCCGCTTGCCCGGCATAGGACAGAAGACGGCCCAGCGCTTGGCGTTCCATATTTTGAAAGCCGAGAAGGACGACGCGCTGCGATTGGCGGAGGCTATCCGAGCAGTCAAAGAGGGTCTTTCGTTTTGCCGTCAATGCCGAAATATCGCCGAACACGAACTGTGCGAGTTTTGCGTCGATCCAAAACGGGATCGCACGAAGATCCTCGTCGTGGAAGAACCGAGTACGCTCTACGCCATCGAACGAGCCGGTGGATTTCGTGGGCTGTACCATGTGCTCCTTGGTTCGCTATCGCCTCTCGATGGCATTGGCCCTTCGGAGATCCGCGCACAAGATCTGGCAGACCGACTGAAAGACAGTGAAGTCGAAGAGGTCATTCTTGCCACAAACCCTACAATTGAAGGCGAGGCAACAGCGATTTATCTCACGAAACTTCTGAAACCCTTTGGCGTGCGAGTTACGCGTATTGCCTACGGTATTCCCGTCGGGATGGATATTGAATACGCGGACGAAGTGACCTTACTGAAATCCATCGAGGGCCGCCGCGATCTTTGAGCTTCTCAGCTGATCTTCATCTAAGATTCATCCATTGACGATCAGAATCCGGATTGCTATAGTGGGCCACTTTTTTAGCTGAGAAGGGGGTGCCATGCCAAAGAGCATAGCTAAACCTGTGAAATCGAAGCGATCGACACCAAAGATTGTCACGAAAAAGGCCCCAAAGCGTACCGGGAAATATGAGGACAT
>JAICXS010000127.1 GCA_025934615.1 Nitrospiraceae bacterium | reverse complement strand
TCCCTGAATTAAACAGTCCGGATGCAACGCAACGCGGCTTCGGCGAGCGCATGGCCATTAACAATCCTATCCAAGGTTCCGCCGCCGATCTCATCAAGATGGCGATGATCGCGGTCAGCCGCCGATTGCAGGCCGAACTGCCCAGCACGAAAATGATCCTTCAGGTCCACGACGAACTTATTTTCGAGGCGCCGGAAGCGGACCTGGATAAAGCCAAGCATCTTGCCAAGTCCGAAATGGAACAAACGGGCGTTCGGCTTGGACTTACGGTACCGCTGAAGATCGACCTCGGTGTCGGTTGCAATTGGCGCGAAGCGCATCCCTAATCGTTGCGGCCTCTTTCCGTCCACCACTTCCAATTGTGCGCTTGATCTGCAAGGAGGTGTCATGCGAACGCGGCGAGCGATCCCCCTTCTAGCCTTTCTCTGCCTCTCGCTGATGCTGAACGAATCGTGTAGGTCCGGTGCCGCCGAGGGACCAAGCGCACCAAGAGTCAGTGCGATGAATAGAACGTTTGAAGGTGAACCGACGCCGCTCAATGACGCCATAGAAGAGCGGATAGTCTCGCAACAGTTGGACGCGCTACGCGCAGATCCCCGAGAACGACGAAGACTCATTATGGTGGCTCAGATGCTGCTCGGACAGTTCGGGTATGGGGTCGGCCCGTTTGACGGTCGATACGATGACAAAACGAGACGCGCGGTGAAGTATTACCAAGATTCCAACCGATTGCCAGGGACGGGCGATCTCGATTACCGGACTCTTAAGCAGCTCACGGACGATGCTGATTGGCTCGATCAGTTCCCGCTTCAATTGCCGCCTTTTGTCTTTCATGACGAGACATGGGATGCGACCGTCTCTGTCGGTGGGACATGGATACTCGTGAACGGCCAACAATCTCTCCCCCTTCAGACGACGCACCTTGAATGCAATCGGAAATGGCAATATTGTGCGGAATCCACCGCAGTGGCCGGGGAAGACAACCGGCTTGTGCTGAACGTGGACCATTATGAAATAGAGCGATGGGATGACCAGGAAATCATCGCCAGCTCAAAAGACCGCGACTGCACGATCGACACGGTGCGACTGAGCCGTTTGGAAAAGACGGTGACACGTCTGCGTACCCCCAGCGACTCAGAGCCATGTCGACGTTCAGACAGTCAAAACGCAACTCTCCGTTTGGAAAGCGGGATCAACATATGGACTGATTTGAAGAATGCTTGGAAAGACAGATTCCGTCGCATTATGAAGACAGGGGATTTTAGTTTTGAACATTAGAAGGAATAGCGTGAGGGGGGTTGGGTTTTAGAGGCTTGGGAGCGGATACAAAGTCCGCACGATTTCCGTCGTGTTGAACAGCATCGCATTCATCCTCGTATAGGCGGCATGTCCATAGAGATGCTCTTTGGCCGTGCTGGTTGCCGTCGAATCTTTATAATCGACCAGCAAGCATTGGCCGTCGTTGTGGCAGCGCACGCTCTTGCGGGCACATTCGAGCCAGCGTTCGAATCCTTCATACGGCTCCAAGAGTTCCCACAGGACTTTATTGAGTGCCTTGGCATCCGGCGATGGCGGCATGGCATCGGTCCCGCCGACGGCAAGTTGCTGGACGTAATCGCCGCCCCAGGCAATTGGCATCTCCATGGTGATCTGCGGTAACTCCATTTTGGCAAGCCATCGTTTGCCGTCAACTCGCATGGGGCGATGGTTGACGATGTGCAGAAGTTTGCCAAGCCCGGACGGATCCCATCCATAACGAACCGGCGTGCCAAGCGTGACGACATCGAGCGTCGCACCGTTCAAGGCTTGAGCAGGCAGGTGCTCGAATGGTTCGAGCGCGGATGTTGAGGCGCGAGTGTGCGTCGCATAGTCCTTGAGTGTCTGCAACAAGGAGGCGCGGCCGGCCGACTCGTGAGGAGATAAGAGATTGGAGACTAATGCCATAAGGAGGCCAGCCTGACCGTGAGCTTGGATCAAGACTCGCTCGCCCGACCGGAGGTGGTGTTCTGTGGCAAGAGCACGCAGCCGACCGATGACTTGGACGGCTGCTTGTGACCGGCCAAGGTGATGATGTTCGCATGACCATAACAGGCGCTCACAGCGTATCGGCCGTTCGGTTGATCGATTGATGGCTTTCCTGAATAGCTCGGCGTAGGCGTGAGAAAAGTTTGCGGCATCCCCGGCTTGCTCATCAATCAGCCGTTTGGTGGAGTCGTCGTCTGTGAAGGGTGGAATCAGTCCGCCTTTCAAGAATGGCACACCATTGGTTCCTTCGCGCATGAGCGCCAGGAGCGCATCCAAGCCGGCGATCCCGCGCGAGTACCCGCGCTTCAAGCCTCCCACCTCGTCCAGCCGCTGCATGCCGAAGAGATCGGTGCCAAGAGCAGTTCCATGCAAGAACACAATGATCCGGACGCCCATCTGAGCAAGTTGAGCGCCTATTCCAGCCATCGCATCTTGCCACGCCAAGGAATCCGGCGGTGCACCGATGATCAGTTCCCGATAACCGACTCGATCTCCCGGATCGGCTCGCGAGTAGGCGGCGTGTTGGAAGTTGTTCCCGACCGGCATAACGAATCTTTACCTGAAACCAGTCCAATCTTCAATTGGTGACTCCTCAACTAGGTCCTCAATTGGCTTCCCATCCAGCATTTATTCAGCGCCTGCCGAGGGTTGACCGGCTGAAAATGCGCGTGATAAGTTACAGGGCTTCGTTCATGGAACACCTTAACATAGTTGGTATGTATGCACTATTTTAGATCGGCGGTGATCCTTACAACGGTATTCGTGATCGGTATTTTTCTTAGCGTCCCGACTGCACCTGTCGGCTATGCCGCAAAGACTAGTGCCAGTCCATCTGATAACGGCAAGAACGCCTCACGGCCTGAT
This sequence comes from Nitrospiraceae bacterium, assembly GCA_025934615.1. Lineage (GTDB taxonomy): Bacteria > Nitrospirota > Nitrospiria > Nitrospirales > Nitrospiraceae > JAICXS01. The sequence goes on along the minus strand of JAICXS010000127.1, from coordinate 3,313 downwards.
ATCCAGCCGGAGCATGTGATCCTGTTTGTTCTCGAAGGCGTCGGGAAAGATTCCCTCAAGACGGGCGCGATGCCGGTGCTGAGTCGGCTCGTGAAGGAGGGATCGGTGACATGGTCCGCCACTACAGTCACACCGCCGCTTCGACTTCCGACGATGGCGTCGCTCTTTACCGGCATGCCGGTCGAAAAACATGGGATCACGTGGAATGCCTTCGACTTCATTCGAGGGTATCCTCGACCGCCCACGGTGTTTGACTACCTGGATTTGAGCGGCGGCAAGGACAGCGCGATTTTCTTCATGGATGAATCGCTCTATCAGTTGGCCAAGCCGGAGCCCTATACGGATTATCAAATGTGCGGTCCACTGAAGCCTGAATGCAGCCCTGCCACCCTGGTCAATTACATTCGCCAGTATTTTAAGAAAGCAACCAGTGGGCATGGCTATGGTCATGCGATTCTGTCGCTTCCGCATTTTCTGGTCGTCCATTTACCGGAACCGGTTCGAGCCGGCGAGACCGGTGGGTGGAATTCAAAAGCGTATCGGGATGCGCTCAAGACAATCGATACGGCGATGGGGTCCGTGTTGGATCTCTACAAAGAGCTCGGATTGTTCGATCGGACGACGATTCTCGTGACCTCACTCAATGACATGGGAACAGCACAGACAAAAGACAATGGTCAACAGGCGACCATGCAAATGCCGCATGTGTTATGGTTGGCTTCCGGCGCCGGCATCAAGGCCGGGCATACCATTGCTCAGCCTGTGTCGATCCTGGACACCGGCGCCACTGTCTTGCGGACGCTGGGATTGGAAACTTATACGGAATGGGACAGTCATCCGGTCGAGGAAATCTTTCGATCGCCTCGGACAGCGGCGACCGCCCAAGATTCATCTCCCTCGATCGTTCAGTAATTACGCCATGCCACGCATTAGTTTGCTTCTCACGTTGTGCGCATTCCTGACCGTCGCGGCGGTTGCGGTGATCAGTGAGGCCGGTCCCCCGCCAGCCTATACGAAGGAACATACCATCACCATCGATGCCACCTTGCTGCATCCGCCGAGCTGGTGGTACGTGCCGGGTGTCACCCCGCTTATCTGGAGCATGGATCCTGAAAACACCGAAGCCTACCGTACGAGTACCGCACGGGAATTGAAACTTAAGCCCGGCTCGTATCGATTTGGGACATTTACCTTTGACTTTCCGTTTACCGTCAATCTGGACGGCGTGTTGGAATTTTCGACGGCGCTGGATCAGTGCGTGTCCGGAAGAGGAAGCCAAAAGTTGACGATCACATGCAGCAGAACGCAGCCCTACGGCGGTCAACCTGAGTATTCCGTCAAATAGTTGCAAGAGGTTCTCCAATGACTCCCGCCATTGATGATTTGCTCGAAGCGCTCGAAGATGTCGATGATGCGACCCGAGAAGAGGCCGCGAAGGCGCTCGTCGACCTCGCGGACCCCGCCACGCTGGAACCGCTCCTCCAAGCCTGCACCGATGATTTCTGGTCCGTGCGAACATCCGCAGGATGGGCCGTGGCCAAGATCGGTGGTCCAAAGGCCATCGAAGGGTTGATTGGTCTCTTCAATGATCCCATCATGGAAGTTCGCAACGAGGCCGTAGCCGCGATGGCGCACATGGGGCCGGCGACTGCAGAGCGGCTCGTTCAGGCGTTGAAAGACGAACGGTGGCGCGTGCGTGAGCACGCGGCGAAGGCATGCGGGGACATTAAAGACGCGCGAACGGTGGATCCCTTGATTGCGGCGTGCCGCGATCGCGATGGCGCGGTAAAAAGCGCCGCCGCCGAAGCGCTGGGGAAAATCCGTGCTGAGAAAGCCGTGCCGGCGCTGGTGAAACTGTTCCGGGATACGTCAAAAACCGTTCGCGAGACGGCTGGAACGGCCCTGGTCGCCATCGGGGAGCCATCCGTCGATCCACTGTTCGAGGCGCTGACCGATAAGGATTTTGTCGTTCGGTGCCATGCGGTCCGTGCCTTGGGTGGGATGACGACGGACTATCAGATCGGGCGGTCCTGGGTGAAGCATCCGAAGGTGGTGGACAAGTTACTTGATATGTTAAAAGATCCTGATCGCGCTGTCCGGGAAGACGCGACTATTGCACTCGGCATGATTGGCGACCCGCGAGCCGTCGATGGCCTGATTGAAGCGATGAAGGATGGGGCGGTCAAGCGGCATGCCATCATGTCGCTGGGCATGATCGGTGATGCACGCGCACTCCCTCCAGTACTTGCTGCCTTGAAGGGCAAGGGCATTCCGCAGGACGGGACGCCAACTCCCGGTTGCATCGTCAGCGAAGAAGCCTTTATCAAGGAAGCGGCTGCGACGGCTTTGGGGCATTTTCGCGATCCGCACGTGATCCCCAATCTCATCATGCTCCTGAAAGACGCGAATCTGCGCGATCGCGCTTCGGCATCGCTGGTGTTGATCGGCGATACGGCGATTGAGCCATTGGTGGCGTTCCTGCACGATCCCAAAGCATCCGAAGTGGAAACAGAAGGCGAGCGCGTCATGTCGTTTGCGACAAGCCGGCTGACTCTCGCCGATGCACTCAAGCAGGTCGTCGTCGACACCCTCAAGAAGCTGGGTTGGGAGCCGCCTGAAGCCGACGAGGCGGTCAATTCAAGCGAAGCCGACAATCTGCGCGTCAATATGCCGCTGGGAGACACCGGCCGATTCGGGCCGTCGGGCGATCTTGCCAAGGGCGCCATGTGAGGTGGAACGTGAATTCCAGCGCAGAAAGCCGGTACCGTCGAACACCTGCAAATCCGGCGGACGGTAGTCGGAATATTTTTGATTATGACCATGGCAGATAGTGTGCTTGAACAGATTGCCGCGCTACAAGACGAAGACTGGGTCGTCCGCGAGGAAGCGGCCGCAACCCTAGGGACCTTTCGCGATGCGCGGGCCGTCGGGCCGCTCGTCCAATTGCTCGGTGACGAAGATCGAGCCGTGCGCGAAGCTTCCATACAGGCCCTCACAGCGATCGGTGAGGCCGCTGTTCCCGCGTTGGGTCGTTGTCTGGAAGGGGCGAATCTCACGGTGCAGGAGTCTGCGGCATCCATCCTTGCGATGATTGCAGACGTTCGTGTGCTGGATGTCCTGCTCGGTGCGCTGACCAGCACGGACTGGATTGTCAGGATGCATGCCGCCAAAGGCCTCGGTCGTATTGGCGATACGCGCTGCGTATCTTCGATGATGCCGCTACTTCAGGATAAGGTAAAGGCGGTTCGCGTGGAAGCGGCGGAGGCTCTCGCCCGAATCGGTCAAGCCGCCGTGCCGTCCTTGCTCGAAGCGC
>JAICXS010000435.1 GCA_025934615.1 Nitrospiraceae bacterium | reverse complement strand
TGCTCGCCGGCATCCACTCCATAAAGCTGACCGTTGTACACCGTGACGTCGTGGATATCACAGGAGCCCGGGACAAACTCCACCACCTGGACGACTTCACCGGTCTTGACGTCGTACTTGACCAGGCCTGGGGTGTAACCCTCATAGCCAGTGGTGCCTTTCTTCTGATGTCCGGTCACCTGCCAGATGAAGCCGTTGTCATAGGCGATGCCGTGCAGCCGTTCGGCGAGGCCCGGCACGCGCGTCGTCGGGAAAATGTAGTCGACCTCCCAGGTCTTGGGATCGATGCGAATCACAGCCTCAAGCCGATTGGAATCCAGCCAAATTTTGCCGGCATCCGTTTGCCACGTCATGCCGTGGGTGGCGCCGCCATCGTCTTTGGGTCCAAACGGGATCTGTCGATGGCTGATCTGTTTGCCGTTCATGTCGGTCTGGAATATTCCATTAATGGGCGGCGTAGGGTGTTCCATTTCCGAGGCGCCATTGGCGCCGCTCCATATATAGCCCGCACCGAAACACATGCCGCTGGTGTCCTTACAGTTGGTCATCACTGTGTGGAGCAGCTTGCCCTTCCAGTCAATCAGCCAGGCGGCCTCGGGTTTGTTGTCATGGCGCTGCTCCTGAACCCAGAAACCTCTTTTCTGATCGTGGTCGATGTCGATCGCATTGGGCCATCCGGGAGGCGTAAGAAACAATTCGGTGGTCTTCGCCATCCGTTTCGGAATTTGCTTGCTGCTACCGCCAGTCTCTACGCGGCGGCCAAGTGCGTCAGTCCCCAGTTCGCGTGGCGACGTCTCGGAGGATTGCGCGAGCGCCGAACTGGCAGCTAGGCTCGCACAGAAGCCAATACCGGCGCCAAATAACTCTCTTCTTCCGATGCGATTCTTCATGGGCGTTCTCCTTCTCTGGCGAGAATGGTTCCCCAAAGCCGAGCGCTGATCATTCGTCCCGGGGCGTGGACGCAGCCGCGGGCGCTGAATGATCTGACCGCGACGGAGGGGCTCCCGCTGTCCAATCTCGCCATCGCCCTAACGTAGTCGGCTTAGCGCCGGTTGTCAACATCCGGGAACAGTCGCTCAGCGCGGTACCCAATCGATCTTATAGGACCCGGGGCAGCCGATTCCATCTCCGAGTCACTGGGAACGCATGGCGTCGGCCAGAGCGATCACTCCGGACAACTCGTTTCCAACTCGGATGCCCAGAAGCCAGTTGGCTCGTTCCTGCCGGCAGTACACCACTTCACCCAGGAGAAGTTTGCCGGCGTACTCAATTTTTATCGGCGAGGCAACCCGGAGTTGCCGGTCGAGTAGAATTTGGGCGCCCGCTTGGCTGAAGTTTCGGATCTCGCCTTGAAGAAGCTGACCCGTTCCCAGTACCGTCACGGCCACGGCTCGACTGAGTTGCTGGCGTGGCGCCTGTCTTCGGTCCGGTTGTTGCGCCAGCGGGATCGGTAAATCTCCCACGATCGCCCCGTGGCTCAGGGCGAGAGGTTCTCTCTCGTCCGAGACTGCTATAAAACGCAGACCAATCCGGTATCCGTCGACACCACACGCCGAGCAATGCCGAACTTCCGCCAGTTCGACGGCAGTGTTGATTCGGACCCGCATTATGGTCCCCGGCAATGCGGCTTTTGAGGCCAGGATGCCGAGGCCATTCTTTGAAATGTCCACGATCTTCACCGTGTGGCGCTCTAAAGACAAAGGATTGAGGCTCTGCACGATGGCTTCCGATCCCGTACTGAATCGAGGCTCAGATCGTTCACGCCTTTGATCCGCCTTGGCCTTTCCAACGAGGTGAAGCGTTATCTGCGATCCAATGTTTCGAAAGAGTCTTTCACGGCATACGTCGCAGTCCGACAAATGAAGATCGATCGCAGATAGGCCTTCGGGTTCTAATCGCCCCTGGACGTACCGTACCAAATCGTCGTAACTAGCATGAACCAGGGTGCGGATGTCGGACATCGGGAAGCGCCTCCGTTAGCAAGGTAGTGCTTGAAATAAGGATCAGGGGTGCTGCTGCTCGTCCCGGCTCCAGTTCATGCATCGGCATCCAGCCATGAATCCTGCATATGTAAAAGGGATTTATATCACAATATCCGTCCGTCGATCCTAGAATCCCACCACAAACCAAAAATAAATTAGACGCTTCCATGATGATTCGTGACGTTCGAACCATTTGGACATTGCGCGATGGCAGGCATATCTAAGTGATAGTATATAAAAGGGTATATCCTGATTATTCCAAGAAGCTGCTGCGGCCTTATAGCATCGTCCTTCAAATACTTAAATAGCGCATTTATATACAGCCTGAGAGCTATTTTTATATGAAATATTTACCGGCTAACGTCTAGAATTGCCGTTCGCGCCGTCAATATCCGCTGCGCTTGTCCGTAAGGTTTTTAAGCGGCTTCCCGGCGCGGAACAGTTCCAGGTTTTCGAAGAATAACTGGATAGCTTCTTCCATCCAGGTGGCTGTATGATCGGCGCTGTGCGGGGACAGCAGCACGTTTTCGAGTGAGTAGAACGGATGACCGCCCGGCAGCGGCTCTTCGTCGAATACGTCCAGGACCGCACCCCGTATCTTGTCCTGACGTAGCGCGTCGACCAGCGCGGCTTCCACCACAACCGGTCCGCGGCCTAGATTGATGAGCACCGCGGAGGACTTCATCCGCGCCAGTTGCGCGGCGCCCAGCATTCCTCGGGTCTCGCCCGTAAGCGGGGCGGAAACCAGCAGGTAGTCCGACGCGGCGAGCAGCGAGTCGAGTTCAGCCGCACCGTAGACTCGGTCAACCAGGGGATCGCCGGCGGCCAGTTCCGGCCGGCGTCGCAGGATGTGAACCTGCATACCGAATGGCTTGGCGCGCTCGGCCGTGCGGCGTCCGATCTC
>JAICXS010000319.1 GCA_025934615.1 Nitrospiraceae bacterium | reverse complement strand
GGTGTCCGTGATCAATCCGACCTTGAACGATGCGTTGCGTCGGTTGACGGCGACAGGCAAAATCATTCACCGGGTGAGAACGTTTCGCGCACCAGATGCGGAAGGCGCGATGCTCGTGATCAACACGCTGAAAGGGGATCGTGAGTATGCCCGTTCGCTGTATGAGTTGGCGCAAAAAGAACGATTCTTGCTCTGCTCCACCGACCAGCCGGAATTATCCACCTGCATGATGCCGGCCTTGATCAATCGCGGCCATCTTCGTCTCGCGGTGAGTACCAGCGGTGTCGCGCCGGCACTCGCGAGCCATATTCGCCAAGACCTTGAAACCGTTTTCGATGAAGAGTTCCAGTCGTTCATCGAATGGCTGAGAAAACTTCGCGAAGAAATCCAATCGACAGAGGCCGATGACGAACGGCGGCGCTCCCAACTACGCGAGGCAGTCGAGGGGTTCAAAATATCGGCGTCGCTGACCTATCCAGAAGCGTGGCGGCAAGCAAAGAAAGGTTGAGGCTAACGTTCGGGACTGCTCTCGGCCTCCTAAGCGAAACCTCAATCTCGGCCTCAACTTTCTTAACGGAGGAACCATGGTGCTGTTAGAATTCAGTATGTCTCCACTGGGAAAAGGGGAAAGCGTCGGCAAATACGTGTCGCGCTCCTTGGATATCATCGACAAGAGCGGTGTGGACTATCGTCTCAATCCCATGGGGACCGTGTTGGAAGGGGAGTGGGACGACGTGATGGATGTCGTGCGTCAGTGCTATGAGCGCATGAGTAAAGATTGCAACCGCGTCTCGTGCACGATCAAGATAGATTACCGTAAGGGGCACAAAGGGCGGCTGTCCGGCAAGACCGCTAGTGTGGAGAAGCGATTGAAGCGAAGATTGAAGACGTGAGCGTTGTTAGCCAAGGCCGACAAACAACATGAAAGACTACTCATTGTCATCAGCTGTTACGGTTCTGTGAAAGTCAGATGGCAACAGTGAGCGCACGAAATGCTATCCTGGCCGGGAGCGCGATTGACTTATCCTCTGGAGATAATTGCTTAATTGATGCAAAAAAGGCTACGAAACTATATTCTTCTCCATCAACAGGCGACCATTTAAAATACGCTGCTTCACAAGTGGACGAGAGTTTCGAAATCAATGAGCAGCTTATGGTGCCGGTGTGCCGGTATAAATTTCTCCCATTGCCGCTGGTCCTATCTTCGTTTTGAACCTTATTTAGCAATATTCTTTAAAGGGACCGGTAGTACTCGAACTTTTCAAGTTTTAGGAACACCTTGAGCATTGCATTGTTTTGACGCAGGCGGGCCTGCTATTCTCTGAAGACTTTTGTCTCGATCTAGCATCGAGACTGAGAAGGGACCGTCTCCTTCTGCAATCCTACCCTTAAGGAATGGCGGCCGGGTGCCAGGATGAGTGTTCGATGACTGATGTGACTCTCCACACCGGCCACGTGAAGGTGAAACCATGGTCTAAGCCCTCGCTTCCGCTTACGCTTCTCCTTCTGTTGTCGTTCGCGATTTCCGTTGGTCTCGGAGTGTATGCATTGGTGACCTTGAGAAGCGTGCTCGTTCATGAGCGAGGCGTCGATCTCGGCAGAACGGCGGAGGGCGTCGCGGACACGATCGACCGTGTGCTCTTTGAGCGGTTCGGCGATATTCAATTATTTTCGACCGACGCGACGATCAGATACGGCAATCTAGAAGAAACAACGAATAGACTAATGCAATACAAGAGGCAATACTGGTACTACTCATGGATTGGAGTCAGTGATGCCGCAGGACGACTCATAGCGGCGACCGACTTCCCTCCTTCGCGCCATAACGACCAGTCGCACACGGGTTTGACAGACTCAGCCCAGGCGGTCAATGAACAAGACTGGTTTGAGAAAGTACGCGGAACCGGGCAAGTATATTTTGGAGAGCCGAAGCCATCACCAGAATCTGGTGATATCAGCGCGGTATCGTTTTCAGCGCCGATCCGTGGCGTGCACGGTGACTTTCGGGGCGTGGTGACCAGCCGTATTCCGATCGATCATGTGCGACCCATCGTCGAAAAAGAGGTGGGCATTCAATCCGAACGAACGCCTTATGATTGGCTTGTGGTGGACCATCGTGGGATGGTCATCAGCGAGAAGCATCGCGCCGAGGCAACCGTCAAGCAGCAACTCTTGAAAATGCCGTCTGCCATAAAAGCTGCCGAGGATCGTGACAAGTCCGGCTTTGTGGAGGAAATGGACCCTGAGCGTCATGTGCCCGTTGTGACGGGCTACGCTAGGACCCACGGGTATGAGTCCTTTCCGGGATTTGATTGGACGATTCTCATACGCGTAGACCGTGACTTGGCTTACGCGTCGATTAATTACCTGATCATCATGGTGGGAGGAATCGGCCTGCTCGTTCTGACGCCGCTGACCGGGTTCGGCGTCTGGGCCGCCTGGAAATTGATTCAGGAAGATCGCGCGTTGGCCGAGGCGAGTCAGGCACTGGAACAATCCGTGGCCGAACTTACGCGCTCGAATGCGGATCTCCAACAGTTCGCCTATGTCGCGTCGCACGATTTGCAGGAGCCGCTTCGGATGGTCGCCAGCTACACGCAACTCTTGAGCAGACGCTACAAAGGCAAACTCGATGCGGATGCCGATGAGTTCATCGGCTATGCGGTGGACGGAGCGAACCGCATGCAGCAACTGATCAAGGATCTGCTCGCCTATTCCAGGGTCACGACACGCGTGGCATTTGAACCTCTCGAAAGCGACCGAGCACTGGAGGCCGCCCTTGCCAACCTTCATATGGCGATCGAGAAACACCGGGCAGTCGTGACGCACGATTCACTGCCGATGGTTGTGGCCGACGGCACTCAACTTACCCAATTGTTTCAGAACCTTGTCAGCAACGCGATCAAGTTCCACGGTGACCGGCCCCCGCGCATTCACGTTTCTGCGGTACAACGGGAGCACGAATGGCTGTTTGCGGTTCGCGATGACGGCATTGGAATCGATCCCCAATATGCCGACCGGATCTTCGTCATTTTCCAGCGTCTGCATACCTCCGCCGAGTATCCGGGAACGGGCATCGGCTTGGCGCTTTGCAAAAAAATCGTGGAACGGCATGGCGGACGTATCTGGGTGGATTCGCAATTTGGCCATGGTGCTACTTTTTATTTCACCGTGCCGGTGACCGCTCAAGATCATAATTCAGGAGACCGCCCATCATGATGGTAAGACCCATTGAAATTCTCTTGATCGAGGACAACCCCGGCGATATCCGCCTGACGAAGGAAGCCCTTAAAGAAGGCAAGGTCCTCAATACGCTGACCGTCGTGCAAGATGGCATGGAAGCGCTGACATGCCTGCGCCGTCAAGGTCGATACGCCGACGCCAAGCGCCCCGACCTGATTCTGTTGGATCTGAACCTGCCGAAGAAAGACGGCCGTGAGGTGTTGGCTGAAATCAAACTCGATGAAGCCCTGAAACTAATTCCGGTTGTGATCCTCACTACGTCTCAAGATGAGCAGGACGTGCTGAAGTCCTATGGCCTCCATGCGAACTGCTATATCACCAAACCGGTGGAATTGGAGCAGTTCATCACCGTGGTGAAGGCGATTGAGGATTTTTGGCTCGGCATCGTCGTGTTGCCGTCAGGCGAACGGGAAAAGTAGCCGTGACGGCGGCGTTAATCGATTTCATGTTTGATAAGAGCCATTGACGGATTCAAGGGGTTTGACTCTTATCAAGCCGCTCGGTATCGTCAGTCTTCACCGTATGAGGCTCCCATGCGTATTCTCTTGGTAGAAGATAATTCCGGGGACGCGAATTTGCT
>JAICXS010000170.1 GCA_025934615.1 Nitrospiraceae bacterium | reverse complement strand
TTTCTACGTTCTATCCTGAAGAGGACCGCGCGCAGGGCGTTGTGGAAAAAGAACTGTATACAGCCAAAGAGAAAGGCACGGCATCAGACGACCGCTGGCTGGTTCGCAAAGACGGTCGTCGTGTATGGGTGAGTGGCGTGACGATCGGCCTCCATGACGCTGAAACGGCCTGCTATGGGAAGATCATCCGAGACCAAACCGACGCGCGTCAAAAAGAAGACCGTTTTCAGACTTTACATGAGAAGTTACGCGACAAAGTACGCGAGCTTGAGAAATTTGAAGAAGTCACCGTGGGCAGGGAATTAAAAATGATCGAATTAAAGCGTGAAATGGAACGGCTCAAAGACCGGATTAAAGAACTAGAGGGCAGAAAGCTTTAGCGGGATTGCATTCTCATTGCGGGTCACTGCGTCACTTACGTTTCTTTCACCTGGTCTGCGCTTCAATCGCGAGCTGATTTCCTACCATTATCATGCTTTCATTAATGCTAATCCGTCAATAAATTATGATGGTACGATCTGCGGTGTTATCGGACACCCACGCGACTCATATGTCCCTTTGGCATTTGTCTCTTTGGCATTGAATCTAGCCACCATCTTGGCCGAAGGACACGAACCGATAAGGATGTATGGAGGCGCCGGGCGGGTTCGAACCGCCGCATCGCAGTTTTGCAGACTGCTCCCTTAGCCACTTGGGTACGGCGCCATGGCGGGCATTATATTCTGGGTGAGGGTCTAGAGGCTAGGGCAAACCGACGGGCAACCGCTACCGTTTATTCGGCAGGACGGGAATTTCTCGAATCGTCGAAGGCGCATGCTCCAAGCCGAGGGACGACTGATGCGATCGGCCGTTGCCGTTTGCATGGTGCTCAACCGGCGTCTCGCCGCTGCCACCGGCCTCTTTCTCTTTGGCCATCTGCTCGACCTCTTCGATCAGGCACTCCATGAGTTCAGCAATGGGGACTTTGCGAACGAGCTTGCCTTTCTTAAACAAAATTCCGACACCTTCGCCGCCGGCAATCCCGATATCGGCCTCTTTGCCTTCGCCGATTCCATTGACGACGCAGCCAAGCACGGATACATTGAGCGGCGTCTTAATATGACCCAAGCGCTTTTCCAGCTCATTGGCCATTCGGACGACATCGATTTCCACGCGGCCGCATGTAGGACAAGCGATGACATTAATCCCGCGATGGCGCAACTCCAACGACTTCAGAATCTCAAAGCCGACCTTCACCTCTTCCACAGGATCCGCCGCCAAGGATACGCGCAATGTATCGCCGACGCCGCTCGACAGTAACCAACCTAAGCCAATGGCCGATTTGACGGCTCCTGTCATGGCGGTGCCTGCTTCAGTAATTCCGATGTGCAACGGATAATTCGATTGCTGGGAAAACAAATAATAGGCATCGACCGCCATGTGCACGTCGGAGGCCTTCAGTGACACTTTCATATTAGTAAACCCGACGTCCTCCAGTGCGCGAACGGCATTCAGGGCGGATTCGGACAGGGCTTCCGCCGTGGGATATCCATACTTTTCCAGCAAAGGTCTCTCCAGAGATCCGCCGTTCACACCGACTCGGAGTGGAATGCCGTGATCGTTGACGGCCTTGATGACCTCGGTAACTTTCCACCATGCGCCGATATTGCCGGGATTGATGCGCACGCAATCGACGACTTCGGCGGCTTTCAGCGCCAACCGATGATCGAAGTGAATGTCGGCAATCAGTGGGACGGTCATCTGGGCTTTGATCTTCGGCAACGCAGTGGCCGCTTCCATGTCGGGCACCGCTACGCGGATCAACTCGCAACCCGCTTCCTCCAGGCGACGAATCTGCTCCATCGTGGCATTGACGTCACGAGTATCGGTGGTCGTCATCGACTGCACGGATACCGGCGCATCGCCGCCGATTTTAACGTTCCCGACTTGGATCTGTCGTGTTTTGCGCCGCGTAATGTACATGGGCCAAAGCTAGTGCGTTAACTTCCTTGCTCATCTCCGAATGACTCTCTTTTCTTCATGAAGCCCGAGGCTGCAAGATTCCCCCGCGTAGCAGTAGGCTCACCGGTCACTTCCTGCGCGACCAGTGCTTTCACACTTTCATAGATGCCATCTGCCGTCAGGCCGTACCGTTCCCGGAGAAGGTCTTGCGGGCCTTGCTCGATGTACCAATCGGGGAGCCCGAGCACTTTGGTGCGGAGGTGCGTCAGGCCAAGGTCCGACAGCGCTTCGAGCACCGCCGAGCCGAAGCCCCCCATGCGCGCGCCTTCTTCCACGGTGACGACATACCGCACTTTTTTAGCCACGTCCTCAATGAGACCGACATCCAACGGTTTGACGAAGCGACCATTTACGACAGCCGTCGAGAGGCCTTCCTGCTCCAATCGCTCAGCTGCTTTGAACGCTTCCCACACGGTCACGCCGATCGCGATGAGCGCGACATCGGCTCCCTCCTTCAAGACTTCACCTTGGCCGACAGGCAAGGCCTTCGGCTCAGCATCCATCTTGACACCGAGGCTGACGCCACGTGGGTACCGCACCGATGCCGGCCCCTCATACTGCAGACATGTCTTCATCATATGCTGCAGTTCATTTTCGTCCTTCGGCGCCATCACGACCATGTTGGGCACATGGCGAAGGAAGGCCATATCGAAAGCACCGTGATGCGTGGTTCCGTCTTCGGCTACTAAGCCGCCGCGATCAATACAGAATGTGACGGGAAGGTTCTGAGTCGCCACATCGTGTACAGCTTGATCGTACGCCCGTTGGAGGAACGTCGAATACAGCGCGACAACGGGGCGCATACCTTGTGCAGCAAGACCGGCCGCAAAGGTGACGGCGTGTTGCTCCGCAATCCCGACATCATACAGCCGATCCGGAAACTCTTTTTCAAACACATTGAGACCCGTGCCTTCGCACATGGCGGCTGTAATCGCCACGATGCGTTGGTCGTGTCTCGCCAGCTTCACCAAACTATCGACGGCAATCGCCGTATAGCTTGGGCGAGCGGCTTTCTTGGCGGGCTGTCCGGATTCCCGCACGAAAGCGGGACACGCGTGGAACCACACCGGATTACGCATCGCGGGTTCGTAGCCCAGCCCCTTTTTCGTGATGACGTGTAAAAGGACGGGCCCCTTGAGCTTGAGCACATTCTCCACTGTCGGTAAAAGATGCTCAAAATTGTGGCCATCGATCGGCCCGACGTATCGGAACCCCAATTCTTCGAACAGCAAGCCGGGCAGAATGAGACCTCTGGCCAATTCTTCTGCTCGCTTGGCCATCTTCTGCATGGGTTGTCCGATCTGAGGAATCGCCTGGAGAAATTGAACCGTTTCTTCTCTCATCCGGGTGTAAAACTCTCCGGTAAAAGTCCGGTTGAGATAGGCGGAAATGGACCCGACGTTTTTGGAGATCGACATTTGGTTATCGTTCAAAATGACGAGAAAGTCTTTTCCCAACCCGCCGGCATGATGCATCGCTTCGAGCGTCATCCCCGACGTCAAGGCGCCATCGCCGACGACACAGACCACCTTATGGGTCTGGTTGAGCTGCTCGCGGGCTTCGACCATTCCGAAGGCCGCTGAAACCCCTGTACCCGCATGGCCTGCATTGAAGGTGTCATAAATACTTTCTTCGCGTTTGCAGAAACCGCTGAGCCCGCCGTACTGCCGAAGTGTATGAAATTGCTCACGACGCCCCGTCAATAGCTTATGGGTATAGGCCTGGTTGCTGGTGTCCCACACGATTTTGTCCTGGGGAGTGTTCAACATGTATTGCAACGCCACCGTCAATTCGACGACACCGAGGTTTGAGGCCAAATGCCCTCCAACCTGAGAAACCACCGATAGAATCTGCTCGCGAATCTCCTGGCACAATCGGGGAAATTGATCGGGAGCAATACGTTTCAGGTCCATCGGGCTGTGAATAGTTTTCAGCAGCGACATAAGGCTCTCCTGGGAAATAGCTATTTATTTAGTTGAATGAGAAACACTATGTATGCGTATGAGGCTCGTATGGTAGCTACTAGCTGTACCATCTTCACATATGATCGTTGTGTCGTCAAGCATTTAGCTCAATTCTCTCGATAGATCTTTATCTTGGCGGCTATCGGAAAACGTCTTCACTCGTTCACTGTTTTATCTACAATTAATCTAAACAGTCGCGTCAAGAAATAAAGAGAATGCCTCTTTCAACATCAGGACTAGAAGGGAAAATCAAGGCCCGCAAAAACGGCGCCTCCTTCATTGCTGTAGCCATAGTCCAATCTGCCGACAATATTCGGCCGGACAATGGCCCGGAAACCCACTCCGGGGGTAATTTTGTAATCATGCAATTGCCGTCTGCTGAGCGAAGTGAACGAAGGGAACACCGTGCCGGCATCCACAAATGGCGCCACCTCGAAATCCGTGCTCACGTTCAAGACGCGGATCCGCATGACATGAATTCGTTCTTCGATACTCAACGCGGCCAGATGATTATCGATGAATCGGTCTACGCCGTATCCTCTGAGGTTATTCTGTCCGCCCAACGAACTACGCTCGTAGAAAGGCACGTCACTCCCAAACGTCGTTTGAAAATCACCGCGGACGACGAGAATGACCCGCTTCGAATCGCTCGGGAACAGCTTTTTCACTTCCAAGCCATACCGATAGTACAGAGGATGGTCGCTGTTGTGCAGGTTTTGGTTCAATTCCGCATACGCGCTGACTTGAGAGCCCACCGTTGGAACAACCAAACTGTCCCGCGTATCGTAATGGAATGTCGCACGGTGTCCTAAAATAGACGCTCCCGACATTCCCACGACGTTGGGAAACACCTCCGCCGAGAACGGAAGGTTGGTGCCACCGCGTTGGACCTGAACTTCCCTGTACCGCTCGCCGACCGCAATCTGAGTCACCTCATTCAAATAAATTCCGAACTTCCAATTCGCTCGAATTTCCCGGGCGGTATAGTTTGTTTGATCGCTCAGCGGCGTGCCTTGCCCGATGCCGTAAAACCGCGAGGTGGCGTTCTTAAAAAATGATCCGCCGAAGTTTAACGCATAACGGCCGTGCCGAAACGCCGGGTCCGCGTAACTGAACACCAGTTTTCGTTCGATTTGTTCCGTATATGAGGCGATCAGCCGAAACTCCCGCCCGCCCGGCTCATATCGAAAGAGATTCAGCGAACCGCGTGCGCCGACGATTGAGTTTTCGACGAACATAGGAGCGATGACATAGCGCAATTCCCCTTCCGGAGTCGTCACCAGCGTCGGGACGATCAGTCCGACATCGTTGCCGTCGTTCTTTGAGGTAGAGACGGACGGAACGGGGAAGTAAGAGACATCCGGCAGATTAGAACCGGCGATAAAAAATGGAGGATGTACCTGGTAGCCCGGAATAATGACAGTTTAATGGTTATAAAGCCAA
>JAICXS010000411.1 GCA_025934615.1 Nitrospiraceae bacterium | reverse complement strand
TCAGGCGATCGACCATCGCCTCGCCGTACTTTAGCCACAATAGGGGTAGGACCTCCGTATCGGTGTGAGATCGGAAGGCACATCCATCTGCAATAAGTTCATTGCGCAGTTCTTGGTGATTGAAAAGTTCACCGTTATAAACAACGGTGATGTTCCCATCGGGGCTGGCCATGGGCTGATGCCCGGCCGCACTCAAATCCAAGATTTTAAGGCGATTATTTCCCATAGCAACCGAGTTGCGATCGGGAGCGCCTTTCGTCACAAAAATCCCCGAGTCGTCCGGTCCGCGATGGGTCGTGATTCGAAGCATTTCTTGGAGTAAGCCAACGTCTTTGATTCCAGCCATCCCGGCGATGCCGCACATGTTGATCTCCTCATGCTGAGAACAGGTTTGAGTCTGGATACGAATGAGGCCAGACGGCCCGTTTACTACAGCCGGATTGCGATGACTCTGAACGATCCGGCAAGGGCATATCGCGTGGCCGGCGGCTGCCGAGTGATTTTGGTCAACCTGCGCGTGATTGCTCAACGCACCTGCATTGACGGATAGCTCCCGCTCCACTATTTTGCACGAGGGATCAGATGCACCCAAAGATGCCACCCTAAAATGCCAGCAAACGGCGCGAGCCACGAGGTGGGTAGGGGGGGCGCATGCATGTAGTCCTGATAGTATTTCTCAACTTCGAACGCGCTAAAATCTTCTTTTACGGCATTCAGATCGTATACCTTGCTATATGGATTTAGTGGGCCGTCTGTATTCGAGTGAATAAAGTTAGACATCTTCAAGTATTTAAATAGCCCCAAGCGTCTGGCATTATCGAGATGGTCCCTGACTATTCCTCTCGCATGGACGTGGCTGAGATACAGGCCTGCAAGTCCGAGACGGCGTATAACTGAAATGGCGATTAGATAGTTCAGGGAGCGGCGTGCGTACAGCATTACTATCAAACGCCCATTCGCCTTCAAGACACGAGCAATCTCGCTTTGCGCGATCGTGATGTTCGGGATATGGTGCAGAACACCATGGGAAAAGACGATATCAAATGCTCCGGAAGGAAATGGGATCGAAAGAGCGCTGGCGCATTCGAGCTTGTCATAGGGAAGCCCCCGCAGTCGCAGTCTTGTGGAAACACGGTTGATGGACTCAGGTGTTAAGTCTATGCCTGACCAAAGCCCTCCTCTCCGGATTATCTGCTCTGCATCAGATCCTTGCCCCAAGCCGATTTCAAGGACACGCTTGCCCTTGAAGTCAATCGCATCCAGTCGTTTGGGAATGTGTGCCTCCCGACTATATCGGAATGCATCGTACCTTTGGAAAAAACCTTCGTAGTCGTCTTCTAGGCTCTTAACCAACGTGTCGCCGCAAGGATGGGAATCCCAAAACTGACGGATGGCCCGCTCGTTCATGTTGTTCAATTGGACTCCAGATGATCGCCAAAAGATTCGGTGGCTGCTTGTCATTTGCTAACTACCCTACGCGTCTCGTCTGATTCACCTGAAGGCCTCCTCTAGGTGAACTTCATCGAAGGTCGCGATCAATCGCTCGCTGAAACGACGATCCGAGTACAACTCCTCATAGCGACGCCGCGCAGCTTGCCCCATACGCGAACGAAGATCACTGTCCTGAAACAGTGTTATGAGGCGTAGAGTCAGCACGGTAACATCATGCTTGGGAATAATATAGCCCGTTTCTCCGTCAAGCACCGTTTCGGGAATGCACCCAACGTTCGTACTCACGACCGGTAAGCCCGCACACATGGCTTCTAGAATCGTGTAAGGCTGGCCTTCATTCGGATAAAAAGTCGGCAACACAAAGACATCTGCTGCGCGATAGAGTTCGTATTTCTCCGGAGCCCCCCTTGGACCGGTAAACCGTACGCAGCTCTCCAGTCGGTTCTCGCGGATAATTTCCATTGCGGCTGCATGGTCGTCTTGGCTAAACCATTCGCCGGTCAATATCAGCTGGACCTCGGGAATTTGTTCCCTGACTGCAGGCAAGGCTGAAAGCAGGTCCAGGACTCCCTTGCTCCTCATCAATGCCCCGAGATACATCATCGTGGGTGCATTTGATCGGCTTCCAACAATATCACTCGCAAAATCAGGAATTCCATTAGGTATGGCCACAACCCGCTCACGTGAAACAACGCCATCAAACAGATTGCGAAGACATTCCCCGAGAACGATAGCTCTAGCCGCTCTACCTAGAGCGAAGCGCACAACCGCTCGCATAATTGGCCTGCTCCCCTCCCAGAACTTCCCAAAATAGCCGCCGTGGAGATGGATAATCGTTTTGCGTCCCGCGAGCCGAGACGGTATCAGAAAAAGACAATCCCTTAGAAAAGGCAGCGTTTGTTGCGCTATTGGAATATAGACAATTTCCGGGTTTCGCTTCCAAAGCAGGATCCAGAACTCCACCGCGTGTTTGAGTGCGAGGAAGATGTTGCGTATTTCGAGTTTACCGACATTCGAAAGATCGCGTTTGTCGGCAATATCCAGGAGTGCTACGTCGAACTCGCCCGAGAGACAGTTGCACGCGATCTCCGTGGCTGTCGTCATCCCATTGTAGGGGGGACCTGACCACCCAACAACCAACACGCAAATGGGACTCCTTCTGCGTAAGTCTTCTCCGGTTTCGATATTCTGAGAGGAGGTATGGGGCATGAGAAAGGTTTGGCTCAGGTTCGCCGCGACTCACTCCGCGATGCGTGAATCGAACCACGGCTGGCTCTTCGCGGACAGCGGACCTATTTTCTTTCGACTAATAATTGTATCTGAGTGATGCAGAGAGACTGTGCACGGTTACTTCGAGCGGTGCCGCTCGAGGCATTGAACTACTCCATCGCGATATCGCTGCGCCATCCCGCCGATCGTATAGTATGCGCCTGATTCACGGGCTCCCTTACTGAGCTGAGCCAGCAACCCGGGAGTTCGGAGGAGGCGGACGACTGCAGCAGCGTAATCTTCCACGCCATATGGCGTCATCACTCCATTGACTCCTGAGCGGACAT
>JAICXS010000229.1 GCA_025934615.1 Nitrospiraceae bacterium | reverse complement strand
CCGATTCGACGAATATGGTCCTGATAGACAATGAGGAGCTGACCCACCAAACTTGCTGATGCGCCAAACGCGATAAAGACGCTGGAGAAGCCGGCGATAAAGAGCAGCGAATTCAGCATGATCGTTTTACGGAAGCGCTGACGCTCCGAGGCGTCCGACAATCGATCCAACGACAGGCCGGTAATATAAGAAATATAAGATGGCACTAACGGCAAGACGCAGGGCGAGACGAACGACAATAGGCCGGCGGCAAAGGCGGCGAATAAGGAAATCTGTTGCATCGAGTTGGTCATCGCTAGGAACCCTGAATCAATGTTTGAATCATCTGTTTAGCCTCGGGGCTGAACCAGTCGCGGGCGCCGAAGATCCGATGGGTAATGATACCACGGCGGTTCACTAAGAATGTCATCGGCAACGTGCGCGTGCCGTATGTCACGCCGACGCGAAAATCCGAGTCATGAAGGATAGGAAAAGTCAGTCTCATATCGTCTCGAAAAGGACGAGTCACCGACGGACCTTGGGCATCGGTAGAGATGGCTAAAATCTCGAAATCTTTTCGACTGAACATGTGGTACAACTGCTCCATCGCCGGCATCTCGACTCGACAAGGACCACACCAGGTGGCCCAAAAATTCAGCATGACGACGCGACCGCGATGTCCGGAGAGCGTCATCGGTTGGTTCTCCAGATTCCACAACTCGAAGTCCGGCGCCGGTCCGCCGATTTTGACTCCCGCCCGGTCCTGAATCAGAGCCGTGTCCGAAGCAGAATCGACTGAAGGATCGGAATAGATCGGATCGCAGGAAGTGCTGAGCACCACCAGTAAGCCTAGCAATGCGGCATGGATCAGCCACTGGATGGTCATGGTGTTACGTGGACGGAGTTGGAGGGGCCGGTGTGGAACTATTCTTCAGCAATCCCGTAATCGTTTGGAGGTTGTCCAGCACGGTCCAATCACGGGGGCCGATAATTTTCTCGCGCAGGATGCCCTGTTGATCGATGATGTAGGTTTCCGGCACACCCATCAGTTTGTACCGTTTGTCGGTCTGCCCCCAGGAATCCACTAACACCGGAAAGGTCAGGTTCATGCTACTGATGAAGGGCGGAATATCCTTTTTTGTTGTAACACGATCGATGCTGACGGCGAGCACGACCAATCCGTCACGTTCAAAATTCTTATACAGAACGTCCATCGAAGGCATTTCCTCACGGCAGGGTTTGCACCATGTCGCCCAGAAATTCAAAAACACGACTTTCCCTCGATAGTCCGACAAGCGCACGGTCTTCTCCTCTAAATTCGGTAGCGAAAAATCCGGCGCCTCTTTGCCGACCGTCAAAGGCTCGTACTTTGCGCTCTGCAACCACACGATGCCGAACGTCACGATCAAGATAATGATTGAAACAAGCGTGATTGTCAGCTTGGATCGAGGGGCAGCCGCCTGCGTCGGCTCTGTCAGAATTTGTTCAGCCATGTCTTACAACCTATTCACATGCAGGATGCTCAAGATGGCCTTCAGGCACGAAGTTTTTGACGAGCCGAGGAGCCACTTCAGCATCCTGGTTCATGCGTATGCATGAAGTCCACTGAGCAAGAAATTCACCCCCCAGAAACAGAAGATGACCATCAAAAACCCGAACACCGCGTAGATCGCCGCGCGGCGGCCTTCCCAACCGTGTGTCATGCGGGCATGAATGTACGCCCCGTAAATGAGCCAGACGATCAAGGACCACGTTTCTTTCGGATCCCAGCTCCAGTATCCGCCCCACGCATAGTTGGCCCACATCGCGCCGAGAATGACCCCAAACGCTAACAGCGGGAAGCCCACCATGATTGCTTTATAGCCCAATTCGTCGATGGTCTCGAGATCCGGAAAGGAGGCATACAGCCTGGACACCTTGCCTTGCCGCTCTGCCCGTTCCTTCAACAAATACATCACCCCCAAGCCACCCGCCATGGCAAACGCGGCATAGCTGGTCAGCGTGACGGACACATGGATATAGATCCAATAGCTATTCAGCGCGGGCACGAGCGGTTCAGCCGTCTGATACCGGTAGGGGAGCAACGAGGCTGCGCCCATGGCAATGAAGCCGATTCCGACGACGAATGCGCCAATCGCCTTAATGCGATATCGAAACTCCAAGAGAACATACCCGAGAATGATCGCCCACGACACATAGGACATGGCCTCGAACTGATTCGACCATGGCGCGAATGTCCCGGACAGTTGCATGCGCTCATAGGCGCGCGTGAACAACGCCAGCGAATTGACGATCCATCCGAATACCGTGACAATCGTCGCCACTTGTCCGATCTGAACAGCCCATCCGCTATCGTTGTCTGAATATTCCACCGGATGGCCGGCAGGTGCCAATGACATGGCCGGACGCTTGGCCAGCATATACGTCACGTACAAGACCAAGGCAGCCAAATATAACCAAAAGGTCATATCGAAGAGAAACAACGAACGAGCCATAAGTACCTCCGAAGAACGAGCGATCAGCTAGCGGTTTTCGAACCGAGGCCGACCCGCTGATGGCCAACTGTAACCAAGTTCCACCGATTAAGTGCTTAATTTCGTAATCCGCTCCGTGAGCTTGCGGAATTCCTTGTTAAAATCGATTTGGCTTTTGTGCGTCGTGCCGCCAAGATGCACCGTGACTCCGTTCTCATTGGGAATCACTTTGGCCCACAACCGCCGGTGGTAAATAAAGGACGACAGCGTGATACCCACCACGATCATCGTGGAACCGATCCACACAATGATCACGCCGGGGTCTTTCGTGATCTGCAGTCCCGTGAACTTTTTCGGTTGATAGCCGACCAGCTCGAAGGCGTACTTGGATCCCTTGATGTCGAACAGTTCGGGGTAATGATAGAAAATCCACGGCGACGTTTGCATAGGTCCTTCGGTGATCGCCAGACGAATGGCCGGATTCGCATGCTCCGCGGTTTTCGAGTAGACCTTCTTGTCGGTCGAATTAAAGCCGAAGTCAGCGACAAAGTCCGTCATCAGCAGCTTCAGTCCCAACTTTTCGAGCTGGGCTTCCTTCTGCCATTCCAGGTCAACCGTGCCCACCAGTTTATCGGTGTCTTTCTCCTTCACATTGACTCGGGCGACATCGATGCGATCCCAGGAATCGCCGTAACTCGACTGGTAAAACCAAATACCCTTGTACACGAGCGGATCGTTCACCGTGATGGTCTTCGTCGCCATCTTCTGGCCCTGCTCAAGGACGGTGAGCGTACTGTTGTACGATTTCACCGATCCATTCTCGTGATAATCAATCCAGAACTTATCGACGTGAAGATCGAAGTTACCTTTTGGAATGTGGTATGTCTGACCTTCCAAGCAAACACCAAATTCTTGAAATCCGTAATAGCTCCCGATTAATCCGCCGAGGACGATGACCGTGGCGCTCAAATGCGCCATGTGGGCACCGACTCGACCCATGATGCCTTTAGTGGCATACAAGGTCACTTCTTGCGGGTCGTTCTTGGCCAGGACACGATACCCCTTTTCAGCAAGCAGCCCAACGAAGCCTTCCGCGACCGTTTCTTTCGAGGCGGCGATTGAAAATTCTGTCGTCTGTTTTAAATTCTTAATGAAGGGCAGGGAGACATTCACCTTGTCCTGCTTCATCGACCGCCAGACACCAGGAAACCGCTTATAAAAGCAGGTGAGAGAATTCACGCACAGCATGCCAAGAAGGCTGGTAAACCACCACGTATGATAGACGTCGGTGAAGCCCAATCGGAGGAACCAGCGGTAGGCCTCCTCGCCATATTCCTTAATATAGGTTTCGGGCCGTTCTCCTTGTTGAATCACGGTACCGATCGTGGCCGTCATGGCCAAGACGATAAACAGGAACATCGCCAATTTGATCGAGGCAAAAAAGGCAACCAACTCTGTTTTAATTTCATTCCAACCTAAACCCGGCGACTGCTGGGAGGCGTCTGGTTCTACCGCAATGTGTTCCTGTCCATTCATGCGTTCAGCGCCTTCTCACCGTTCAGGTTAAAATCAGGAGTGCTGCGCCGTCACGTCAGATCATTCCGATCATGATGGCGGTAATAAAGGTATGGGGGACCACGACTCGGTCAGGCTGCGTAATGAGGCTGCCTCCAGCCCTTAAATCAGAAAAACCTCGGCATCATCATAGCCTTGGCATCTTACAAGTCGATGGAAAGCACTGTCAAGCAAGCCGCCCGTCATGAATCGGCTTAAAGACTAAGACGAAAGGCTCATTGACAAACCTACGCGCTCTGTTTTAATTGTTGTGCCTTTTAAATAACCTCCGCTGCCAGAAAATACACGAAGGCCGTACGCCATCACCTTTTAAAGACGAGGCAACAATGAGAGACAACTATTTGTTCACCTCCGAGTCTGTGACGGAGGGACACCCGGATAAGATCGCCGATCAAATTTCCGATGGCATCCTCGCTGCCATGATCAGTCAGGACAAGACGTGTCGGGTCGCCTGCGAAACAATCCTGACGACCGGCATCGCATTCGTCGCGGGTGAAATCTCGACGCGGGCCTACGTCGAGATTCCCGACATTATCCGCGAGGTCATTAAGGATGTCGGCTATACCGATGCGTCGTGGGGATTTGATTTCCATACCTGCTCCGTGATTACGTCTATCCACCAGCAGTCTCCAGACATCGCCATGGGGGTCGACACCGGGGGTGCGGGCGATCAAGGATT
>JAICXS010000104.1 GCA_025934615.1 Nitrospiraceae bacterium | reverse complement strand
GAATCGTTGATTGGATAGTGTCGAGGCGCGCACGATCGCCCGCATTTCGTCGAGAAGTCGACTGGGCAAGAGATCGCCCGCCATGAGCCGGTCGTAGAAACGGACGAGATCGGAAGCGGTCGAGGCCACGACTCCCGTCGCCACCCAACCTGGGTCATATCGTCTCCGAACTTCGACAGGCGACCCATCAGAAGACAGATAGATGCTGTAGGCTGGTACCAGCGTTTCGTACTCATCGCGATCTCGGATCACAGTGGTGTATTTGAGTCCTAATGGCCGACACACTTCTGCCTCCACGGTCTCAGCAAAGCTGTGCCCGCACACTGTTTCAATGAGCCGGCGCAGGACCATGTAGCCGATGTTGGAGTACCGCCATCCCTGTCCCGGCTCAAACAGCAACTGCTCTGCGTGCGTACGGTGCAGGAACTCCGTGAACGTCCATGGCGTGGCTCCTTGCTGCACCGCCTCATGATACTCGGGCAGCGCCCCGTAGTCCGGTAAGCCACTGGTGTGCTGCAGGCATTGTCGTATCGTGATGCGAGCAGCGTTCGGCACATCCGGCAGCCATTCAGATAGGAACGCATCCAAGCGCAATGTGCCCGACGCCACCAGGCGCAGGATAACGGCCGCCGTGAAGCTTTTGGTGATACTCTGCACCACAAACCGCGAGTCGACGTTGACCCCGGCATCTGAACCTTCACCGGCTGGAGTCATGATGCCGGACTCGATCGCATGGCCATTCAGGAACGCAATCGATACGGCAGCCAGTGGGACGCGACAGGCCGGGGGATCGAGATAGATACGCAACCGCTGAAGCAAGGCATCATTCATGCTGTACCTGTTCACAAATAATTGGACGGACGGGTTGCGGATGTAACACGTCGCCATTGGCCCGAACGTCAGGCGTTCCGTAAAACTGTTCTGTTCGCGCTCGGTCCCAATAAGAGACGATCGATCTCGTGCTTCCTCAGTTCTCTTGACTCCCCCGGCTTGAGCTCTCCCAATACGATCGGGCCGATGGCCATTCGAATGAGCCGTAACGTCGGATGCCCGGCTGCCGCCGTCATACGGCGGATCTGGCGATTCAATCCTTCTCGCAACGTGATTTGCAGCCAGACTGTAGGGACGGACTTGCGGAAGCGAATCGGCACGGAACGTTCGGGAACGTCCAGAGGCTCTAACAATCGCTGTACTTCGGCAGGTCTCGTGCGTTGTCCATTGAGGACAACACCTTGCCTTAGCTTCTCCAACGCCTCATCGTTTGGAATGCGCTCCACTTGCACGAGATAGACCTTGGGGAGGTTATGTTGCGGGTCGGTAATGTGATGCGCGAGCGTACCGTCCGACGTCAGGAGCATGAGACCTTCGCTGTCCTGATCTAATCGACCGGCAGCATAGACATTCGGGATGTTCACATAATCGGCCAATGTCGGCCGTCCGCGCGGATCGGTAAAACAGGGCAGCACTCCGTAGGGTTTATTGAATGCGAGCGTGCGCGGGCTTGACGTTCGTTTGACGTTGCGGCGTGTACCTTCACGGTTGGAGCGCTCTTCAGTCAGCCCCACGCTTTCTTCCCTCTCTTTTCCAGCTTTTTCCATTGCGCTCTAAACCGTGTCCGTGCCGATTCGCGGCGATGGCGTTGGCGCTCGACCATCCGTCCGGCGACGAAGGCCGCTCGGACACTGGTAGACTGCTCCAAAAACTCACGGATGTGTCGCTCCGCCATGACGGCATCCTGATGGAGGCCCAACACCTCCTGAAATAACCTGGCTTGCACGATAAACCGCTTCGCGGAATGACTGCTACAGGTCTCGGCAAGTTCCGCAGCATACCGAGCACGCTTGGTCTGAATCCGCAAGCGATGGAGATCCGAATCGGTCGGTGCACTTCTCAGCTTCCGCACGGCCTTGCGCAGTTTCGTAAAGGCACCGGTCGCAATATCGGAGAGACTCACCGGAGACGGAACCACTGCCGGCTCGTGCGCCGCACGCGTCAGATTGCGGATCAATTCAAAGTACCGTTCAGACTTCAACGCATTCAGGAGCGCCTGCTGGCGCTGTTCCCGTTCGGAGCGGAGATGCGCGATGAACCGTTCCAATGGCTTGCGATCGCGTGATTCCAACGCCGCCGCTTCCTCCTGGAAATAGTTCACTTGCACATCAAGATCGCGCGCGGGCCCGAGAACTTCTCCCAGCCACTCCAGTTCATGGCGCAACGCCTCCGACCATGCCGGGACCAACAAAGGCCGCGCGGCGCGCAGAATCGCCCGGAGCCGCCTTGTGGCGACGCGCATTTCATGAAGATCTTCGATGCATCCTCCAAGCCTGACTCCTGGATCGTGCAATCGCAGCACCTTCAGATATTTCGTAAGCGCGAATTTCACATGCTCGATCGTCGGCGACTCGACCGGCGGCCGTGCGGGCGACTCCGGAGCGGGAAGCTCCAATGCCCGAAACAGTTTTGGCCGCCCATCATGATCCGTTGCGCCGGCTTTGCGGAGCATTTCTTCAAGACGCAGGGGAAGTGCATCGTCTCCGCGCTGTCGTTCAATTTCCACTTCTCGAAAGCTGCGCAGGACATGGCGGTCCTTCAAGACGGAGACCGTGTCGAGCACCACGTCCGCGCACGCGTCATTGGGGCCGTGCACCCGAACCCCCGTTCGCCATGTCCGCAGCGTGGCCACCGGCAACAGGTCTTCGCCTTGAAGAGGCAGCACAAGAAGATCTTGCAGCACAACCGACGGCGTGCCTCCGGGATCGATCATTTCGATCTCACGCCGAGCTCCGTCCATGGGGAGTTTGAGTTGCCATGCGCGTTTGCGATTTTCAGTCCGGCGACGGAGCGTAATCCTAGCGCGGGCGAGATGAGAGCCAACCGTGTCGTAGTACGTCGAAGTCAGCACGCGCCTCGGGAGCGGTTCCCCTTTCAGATCCGGCAATCGAAAATGTTGACCTACCTGAAGCTTGATTTCTTGCTCGATTGCCCATTTGATCCTGGTCGGTGCGGTGTCAATGAGATGCTTCGAGACAGCCATGGTGCAAATCCTATGGATGACGTCCTTCATGAATCTTCCGATTATACAGGGCGCAAATCAAGCCACCGGAAGAAGTCTTCCTACAACGCCCTCCTTCGGTCTCCACTTGATTGTACGAACTATGTGTGGTGACGTTACATTACCAGGAGGTCCGCATGCGATGGGGAGGCGAGCGAGAGAGCAGCAATATCGAGGACCGACGGGGCATGGGGCCGGTTGGAGCCGGAGGGATCGGCATTGGGGGTATTGTCTTCGTGCTGGTTGTCAGCTATCTCACCGGGACGAATCCGCTCACCTTGCTGAACTTGGTGGAACCGGCGCAAGAAGTCTCGGCTCCGTCTGGATCTGAATCGTCGGGGCCGGCCGGTCCCCCGACCGATCGGCTCGGCAAGTTCGCCGCCGTCGTCCTCGCGGATACCGAAGACACGTGGCAAGATCTCCTTCCAAAACTGGGCGCACGGTATGAAGAACCGAAGTTGGTGCTCTTTAATGGCGCGGTTCGATCCGCGTGCGGACTTGGCTCTTCCGCGACTGGTCCGTTTTATTGTCCTCCGGACCGGAAAGTCTATCTGGACCTCTCATTCTTCGATGAATTGGCGCAGCGATTCGGTGCACCAGGCGAGTTTGCTCAAGCGTATGTCATTGCCCATGAGGTGGGCCATCACGTACAAAACTTGTTGGGTATTGCGGACAAAGTGACTCGCCTTCAGCGCCAGGCGACGCAGACAGAAGGCAACGCGCTATCCGTGCGTGTCGAGCTGCAAGCGGACTGTCTAGCCGGCGTGTGGGGATATCATGCGAAGCAGGATCGGAATGTGATTGAACCGGGTGACTTCGAAAGCGGATTGCGAGCCGCGTCGGCGATTGGCGACGACCGGCTCCAGCACATGTCGCGAGGATCGGTACAACCCGAAACCTGGACGCATGGCTCATCCGAACAGCGCGCGACCTGGCTGCGCCGTGGCTTAGAGAGCGGCGATCCACACGCCTGCGATACGTTTACAGATAGTCGCTTGTAATCGCTGTCTCTACTTGCTTCTCCTTGCGCCCTGATGACCACGTATTACGCTGTCGCGCCGACGAATTATCTTACGCCATAGCGTACGAACCATTCCTGTAATCGTTTCCATCCATCATCCGCTTGTTCTTTGCGATAGCTGGGTCGATAGTCCGCATTGAATCCATGCGGAGTGTTGGGATAGACCACGAGTTGAGACGGACTTCCTGCCTTCTTCAGCTCCCGCTCCATCCGTTCGATCGTGTCGAGAGGAATCCCTTTATCTTCTCCTCCGTAGAGTCCCAGCACAGGCGCCTTGAGGACCGACGCCACATCGACGGGATGCTGAGGTTGTAGGTCGCTCGGTGTACCGACTAACCGGCCGTACCAGGCGACACCGGCTTTGAGTGCAGGATTATGCGCCGCATACAGCCAGACCATGCGTCCGCCCCAACAGAAGCCCGTGATGCCGAGCTGCTCCGTATTCCCTTCGCCGGATTCTTTCGCCCAAGCCGCGGTCGCATCGAGATCCGACAACACTTGCGCATCCGGCACCTTCGAGACGACTTTGAAAATTTCATCGATTCCGGACAATCGAGCCACATCTCCTTGGCGCACATATAATTCAGGCGCGATCGCGAGGTAACCGAGCTTGGCTAATCGTCGGCACACGTCCTTAATATGTTCGTGGACGCCAAAGATTTCCTGGACCACCAGGACGACAGGCAAGGCGCGACCATTCGCCGGCATGGCGCGATAGGCAGGCATTCGGCCATCAGAGGTTGGAATAGCAATCTCGCCCGCCTTCAAGCCGGTTGATTCCGTCACGATGGTCTCGGCCGAAAGCGGCCGTACGGCCAGCGCAAACCCGACGGCAAGTGTCGTGACGACGAACCCTCGCCGCGTGACGGCCGTGTCGACGTCCGAACCAAGAGAGTGCGACCAATCAAAGATTGAATCCGCCATACCTGCTTCTCCTCTTCCTGGATATGATCCATTTATGCCGGCTCAAGATCGGCCAAGACATAACCGATAGAGACACGTGATGCAAGAGGTTGTTCCTATTCCTTGCGTGGAGGGTACGATGAACGTCACGAGCCTCACCGTCAATATCACATCGTTGTCTCTGACATTGACGTCAGATAATTCGCCGACGCCTTCCGGCCCCACGCCGACCATAGACGCCAACGCGACTCAAGATCGCGTAAGTCTCTCTTCGCTGTTGTCGAATCTCCACACCGTATCGGCTAACGTCGCACAACAAGGCACGGGCGATGGAACGATCTCGCTGAACGCACTCGCTGATGATTTTCGACAAGCCTTTCAGAGCTATGCGTCGAACGGCCGGCCCATTCAAGGTCATCATCACCACCATCATGGCCATCGTCAGGCTGACGGTTCGGGCCAAGCCCCCTCGTTGAAGGCAAGCGATGTGCAGCATGCGCTCGACCAACTGACCACGACCCTCCAGCAGCAGGCCGATTCGAACGGGACCGTCTCAAAGGCCACGGTGCGTCAGGATGTTACGCAATTATTTTCAGCTTTGAGCGGCCAGAGCGACCCATCCACCAGCACACTTCAAACGGTTGTGTAGTGCTGGGGTCGATCTGACTCACAGAGAGAAATAGAAACGGCGCCGCGAATAGTCGCGGCGCCGTTTATTTTTCGCACATCTGTACGTCGACGAGACCGTTTCTAAGCTACTGAGTCCTTCCATTCGAGACCCTGAAGGTTACATACAGTGCCGCCCCGCTCGCCGGAACGGTCAATGGCCGCTTCACCACCCACTGTCCGGTGGAAAGTTGTCCCCACACCGTCATCCGATGGACTGCGAAACTTTCTTCATTGAAGACGGCGGCCCCCTCTATTCGTTTCCAACGACAACGGGCCCACACTTTTCGCATCCATCCCATCAGGCACCTCCAGGCTTTATCGTCTCGTACGATTCGAAAATCATGCCGTGGCGAACTCGCCGCAATTCCATGACTTCCTCATGGAGGGTTCGGCACGTGGGGCGTAATTATTCCTCTCGGTAGGCAAAAACGATCCAGCGAAGGAGCGTGATGCGAACCGCCATGATGGGATACCGACGCCGAAGCCTCAAATGTTCCCTCTGTGCTTTCTTGAGACCTTCCTTGAACAGACGTACGCAGTTCGTTACACTGGGTCAGTTATGAGGGTTCTTGAGCTGACTATGAAGGTGCCTGTCTCGGGAAAGACGGCAAAATGAACGTCTCTCGATCCGTCGAGATCTGTGCCACAGGGACGCGGTAGCATGGTGCGATGTCTGTGGCTCGCCGTCGCGATCGCCGTAGGCGGAGGGGCCTTGACGCTGCTTGGACTGTGGGGCGGCGTCTTTAATGTGGCCGCGACAGAGACACATTGGCCCTTGACCTTGCATCTTATCGGCCTGGTCCGCGATCGTTCAATTGCCGTTCACGTAGAGGACGTGGCGGTCCCGCCCCTTCGGGATCCGGAACGAATCCGGGCCGGCTTTCGCAGTTACCGCGACATGTGCGTCACCTGTCACAATGCCCCAGGCCGAGAGAGTTCCGTCATTCGCACGGGCCTCAATCCGAGCCCGCCCCTCCTCACCGATGCGCGGGTTCAGCGAAGGCGGGACGCGGACCTGTTCTGGATCGTCAAGCACGG
>JAICXS010000164.1 GCA_025934615.1 Nitrospiraceae bacterium | reverse complement strand
ACGCCTCTCTATCGGGACGTTGACGGAATGACGAGGCGGAATCGGAGTGTTGCGATCAGGGAATCAGAGGAGGACCAAGGGAGGTGGACGCGGACAGCGGAGGTGCCACACTACGAATGATGAAGAAGACAGCGGTTCTCGGTAATGAGACGGGCTCGGGAGCGGGACGACTGCAGCAAGACCTGGAAGAGTCAACGCCGGAGGAGGATCATTATCCCGGTCTCGGTCCCGGTCATCCTCGTCCGCCACAATCTCCGGTTGATCCCATGAAGATGCCCGCGCCACATCGAATGGCAATGGCATGAGCAAGACGACCACCATCAGGACAGTGGCACACCAGGTCCACGATTCAGATCGCTTGCTGTCTTGTGTGAGGATCAGCGCGAAGGGCACGTGTTCTTTTTTAACATGTCTACCGGCGTTGTCAAGCCACGTTGTAGAGAAACTCATCCGGGAGTGGTGTAGACACATCCCCTACATTCTGCTCATTCATCACAACGCTCTTTAGCGAGGGACGTCTACAACTTTAATCTTATGAAACCACTTGCTACGGCCTCGGGTCGAGCTCGATGAGGCCCTTTCGGATGGCGAGGATCGCGGCTTGCGTGCGATCGTAGACTTGCAGCTTGTGGAAAATGTTGCGGACGTGGTTCTTGACGGTTTTCTCGCTCAGGTCCAGATTGTTGGCAATTTCCTTATTGGTCTTGCCGTCGGCCACGAGACGCAGCACGGTGATTTCTCGCTCGGTCAGGTCATGCTCGACCCATGACGACTTCTTGCCTTTTTTCTGCGTCATGAGCGAGAACTCCGCCAGGATCTTGCTCGCAACAGCGGGATGGATGAGGGAGTCGCCGCGGTAGACCGATTGGATGGCCTTGACGATTTGGTCGGAATCGGAATCTTTGAGCAAGTACCCCGTGGCACCACCGCGCACGAGGTCGAAAATGTACTGCTGTTCTTCGTACATGGTGAGCGCGATAATCCCGATGTGCGGAAACTCCCGCTTGATGATGCGCGTAGCTTCCACGCCGGTCATCTTGGGCATGCTGACATCCATCAGAATCACGTCGGGAAGCAGCGACCGGGCTTTCTCGACGGCCTCCTGGCCATCCTGCGCTTCACCGAGCACCTGGATATTTTCCTTGCTCTTTAAAATTGCCGAGAGCCCTTCTCGAACGACGCGGTGATCATCGACAATCAGCACCTTAATTCGATCCATTGCGCACGGCCTCCTTCTTGAGCGGGACGTGCATCACGACCCTGGTGCCTCGTCCTTTTTTCGATTCGATTTTCGCCTGCCCTCCGACCAACCGTGCCCGATCGACAATGCCACGCAAACCGAAGTGATCCCACTTCTCCGGATTGCGCGAAATCGCCTCGACATCGAACCCGATGCCGTTATCCGTCACGGTCACCGTCAGCGTGTCGCGTCCAATAGCCAGATGCACCGTGACGAGATCCGCCTTGGCATGCTTCTCCACATTGCTCAGGGCTTCCTGCAAGATGCGGAAGAGAAAAATTTTCGTTCTCGGCGGCATCGTTTTCTCATCGCCCGTCACGGTAAATTCGGTTTTGATATGGGACTGAGTCTCATACGACTTCAGATAATTGGTCAGAGCCGGAATCAGTTCGAGCTGATCGTAGTGTAGCGGGCGAAGATTGAAAATCACTTGCCGCGCCTCTTGAATGGCCAGCTTCAATTCAGTCCGAGTTTGCCGAACCGTGGCCTGACAGGCATGAGGATCCTTCAGCATCAGTTGCTCGCAGAGATCCAATTTGAAATTGACCCCGGCGAGGCTCTGCACCAGGCCATCGTGGATCTCGCAGGCAATGCGGGTGCGCTCTTCCGTGACCGCGGCGCCGGCTTCTTTGACGTAGAGCCGGTACAGCGATTGATACTTGGTGAGCGTCTTTTCGATTTCCGCGGTCGCCCGAATGCGCGCCTCGATCAACTGCCACATGAATTTCGCACTGGCCCCGCCGATGATGGTGACGCCCATCCGATGAAAATCCTCCAACGATTTCTCCACGGCCGGATTCCCCGACACATCGATAATCAAGTCGACGTTCTCGAGCGCAAGCAGGTCGTGATAGTTGCGCATCACCGGGATCGCCAATCGCCTGGCGAGTTTCACGCCGGGAGCCTTGGCATTCACTTCGGCGATACCGACGATTTGTACCAATGGATCTTGCGCAAAAATTTCCATCAGGGCCGTGCCGCCGCGCCCTGCGCCGATGATCGCGACCATCGTCGGCGTGGCAACCGTCTGTTTTTTCATGGACGGCGTTTTTTTGGTGGCAGTCCGCGCTGCAGGCATCGTCACACCCATGCGTTCTTTTTGCCGAAGGGGCATGAGAAGAGTATCATAGGGGCAACGGCGTGGATAGAAGGGACGGGACGAAAGCGGGATGAGAGCGACGGCTTATTTTTCTCGTCGCTCGCGCGCAAGCACTTTAAGTTCATCCATAAACTGGTCGATATCCTTAAACTCTCGATAGACCGAGGCAAAGCGGACATACGCGACCTGATCCAGATTATGCAATTCCTTCATCACCTCTTCCCCGACGGCGCTGCTGGACAACTCCGTCTCACCCATCTCCTGAATCCGTTTTTCAATCCGGTCGGTGACCGCTTCGATGGTCGAGACGCTGATCGGCCGTTTTTCACAGGCTTTGGTGATGCCCGACAGAATCTTCAGCCGATCGAACGATTCTCGCCGCCCATCTTTCTTCACCACCATCGGGAGGCTTTCTTCCACGCGTTCGTATGTCGTGTATCGGCGTTTGCAGGAGAGGCATTCACGGCGGCGGCGGATGACCTGGCCTTCCTTGGCCATCCGTGAATCGACCACTTTGTCTTCTAAGTCATCGCAGAAGGGACATTTCACCAGAGTCCCTCGGTCATACGGGCGATGCGTCGTAGAGATGAAACATCGGGAATCGTTTGCAGAGAGCCTTGGCTTGTTGGCGCACCTCGCGTTGCGCCCGCTTGTCTTGCGTTTTTTGGAGCACGCGGTCGATCAGCGCGACAATTTCGCCCATTTCCCTTTCCTGCATGCCGCGGGTCGAGACGATCGGCGTACCCAGTCTGATCCCACTCGCGACAGCCGGCGGCTTCTCATCGAACGGCACAGCATTCTTGTTCACGGTGATGCCGGCGGCATCGAGCGCGGCCTCGGCTTCTTTGCCGGTCACATTTTTGGAAGAGAGATTGACGAGCATCAAATGCGTGTCGGTCCCGCCTGAGACCACTTTATAGCCACGTTCGATGAGCCCGGCCGCAAGCGCACGCGCGTTCGTGAGGACCTGTCGCTGGTACGTCTTGAATGCCGGGGAGAGCGCTTCCTGCAACGCAACCGCTTTTGCCGCAATAACATGCATCAGCGGGCCACCCTGCAGACCGGGGAAGATAATTTTGTCGACAGCTTTTTGATGTTCGGCCTTGCACATGACAATCCCGCCGCGAGGACCGCGCAACGTTTTATGAGTCGTGGTCGTCACAAAATCCGCATAGGGAACCGGATTCGGATGCAAGCCGGCAGCGATGAGCCCGGCAATATGGGCAATGTCGACCATTAAGTACGCGCCCACGGATTTCGCGATGGCCTGAAATCGTGGAAAATCGAGCGTCCTGGCATACGCGCTGGCGCCGACAACGATCATCCGCGGACGACACTCTTCAGCCTGGCGTTGGACCGCGTCATAGTCGATGACTTCCTTCTGACGATCCACGCCATAACTAAACGCGTGGAACAAGATGCCGGAGAAATTTACTTTGCTGCCATGCGTCAAATGGCCGCCTTGCGCGAGGTCCATCCCCAGAATGGTGTCACCAGGTTTGAGAACCGAGAGATAGGCCGCCATGTTGGCCTGCGACCCCGAATGAGGTTGCACGTTGACGTGCTCCGCGCCAAAAATCTGCTTGGCACGTTGAATCGCAAGATCTTCCACCGTATCGACAAATTGACAGCCGCCATAGTAGCGCCGTCCGGGATAGCCTTCGGCATACTTATTCGTCATCAAACAGCCCTGAGCCGCTAAGACGGCCGAGCTGGCAAAGTTTTCAGAGGCAATCAGCAAGAGCTTTTCACGCTGGCGTTTTTCCTCAGCCCGAATGGCGGCATAGACGGCGGGGTCGGTTGCCCGCAGCGCCTTCAATGATCCAACGGCTTCACTCATGGCCAGTACCTTTCAGTAATGGGGCGACCAAAAAAATGATTCTGAGTTTGAATCTTCAATTTGCTCTCAACATGACCGCGCTGATAACTAGGCTCAGACTAGGCCGGTGCCGTTTCCACTGCCGGCGGCTCGGCATCATGCCTTTTCACGACGGTGACAGACACACTCGCCGTCACTTGATGGTGGAGTTTCACAGGGACGATAACCGTTCCGAGCTCCTTGATCGGTTGCGCAAGCTGAATCTTCCGGCGGTCGACGGTGAACCCTTTCTCTACCAGCCCTTCCGCAATGTCCTTCACGGTGACCGATCCAAAGAGTTTGTCATCTTTGCCGGCTTGCACTTCCATCCTCAATGACACGGCCGACATCTGCTTGGCGACGTCTTCAATCTCCAGTCGCTCCTTCTTGGCCTTTTCCGCCGTCGTCCGTTTGACATGCTCGATGGCTTTCACATTGCGACTACTAGCCTCCAAGGCTTTCTTGCGAGGTAGTAAATAGTTACGCGCAAACCCGTTGGCGACGTCCAGCAGATCTCCGGTATGTCCGACTCCCTCAATATTTTCCTGCAAAATGACCTTCATAACGCCTCGCTCCTTTAACCCCGGATGATCGTACGGCTATTGCGGTAGTCGATCCTCTCGCCCGGCTGGCTTCAGTTTCACTCACCTCGTCACCCATCCACGATTGATCCGGGCTTTGAGGAACAAAAAGCATACTGGCCGTATGGAGAAAAGTCAATGAACGGAATTGAGTTGCCAAGCCGTTTTAGAATGTCCGCTCTCCGACAAATCAAAATGTCGGCTTGAATCTCCACGGCATGGGCTCAACGATAATGCGGAAAATGGTTGCTTTGATAAAAACGGCGGAAGTCCTCATTAATATATCAATATGCTTTTAGAGCAACATCGAGTAAATCTCTTCGAACGTTTTTAAACTTCGTGTACTGCTTACAAGCAATCAACTAGATCATGTACCTAGTACTTCCGCACTTGGTGATTTGAATGCGTTCAGTCCTGACCCGGCAATAAACTTCTAGGAGGATAATGTGATCAAGCGCAAAAAAAACAGTGGCAAGACGGGTGGGTTGTTCAGCAAGAACGGACGCGCGTCCAGCCGGAAAAGATCGGCAAGCACATACACGCTTGAGTTGCTTGAATCTAGAGTCTTATTGTCGGGCGATCTTGCCGGCGCGGTCCAAGCCATGCAAATTAAGCCTGTACAGATACCTGCGCAAGCGGTGGTGCTGAACGTTCCTGCCGCGCCTGCTGCCTCCCAGCAAACTCTCTCGGTTGCAGACATGCTGGCGAAACCGGCCTCATCGTT
>JAICXS010000516.1 GCA_025934615.1 Nitrospiraceae bacterium | reverse complement strand
GCGGTACCCTTCGCGGAAAATGGCCTCGGCCAGAACGGTGGCGGTGGTGGTGCCATCGCCGGCCACGTCGCTGGTCTTGCTGGCCGCTTCCTTCACCAGCTTAGCGCCGATGTTTTCGTATTTGTCGTGAAGCTCGACTTCCTCGGCAACGGTGACGCCGTCTTTGGTCACCGTCGGCGCGCCCCAGCCCTTATCGATGACCGCGTTGCGCCCGCGAGGGCCAAGCGTCACCTTCACCGCGCGGGCCAGCTTCGTTACGCCCTCCAGCAGCGACTTGCGAGCTTCCGCATCAAAGGCCAACATCTTCGCGGCCATGCCACGTCTCCTTTCAATTCAATCCAATGTTGCAGGAATCGTTATCAGTTCATGAGGCCGACTGATGGTCTTTTTAGATACAGACCCTCAGCGGCGGCGATGCTCACCATCGACTTTTGGGCAATAACAACGTCCGTGCCGCCGGAAATGGGTGACTGCATTGGTGGCAAACCCTGTTGTCGTAAATGTTTAAGAGTGCGCTCGGCCTGATGAGATTCGCGCGACTCCAGCGGGTCTAACTGTCAGGCTGGCAGCAACGATCAAATGGGCCTGCCGCCGGTTGCCAATGTGGCAGGAGAAATTGAAGAGCCACCTGATGGATTTTCGTTCCTTATATGGAACGCCGACGTCCTCGTCGGCTCTTTGGGTGCCGACGAGGACTGTCGGCGTTCCGAATGACGGGCTTGTTCCAGAATTGCGGCCGATTTCTAATCACGGAACCCTCGAACATATGCGACATTCGCTTCAAGACAGGCCTGGAGGATCGTGGAGATGTGATGCTTGAGGCTCAGACTCTCACTGTTGAGGCAAGCAGCTTGCCCGCTCATGCGCAGTCGGCGAGCGATGTGGCGGCTCAACTGGGGACAGATATTGTTCGCGGGCTCGATGATCATCAGGTCGCACAACTCACCGAGCAATTTGGGCCGAACCAGCTCCGCGAAGCGCGGGCGCCTTCGGTGCTGAAACGCCTTGCAGCTCAATTCCAGGAACTGGTCATCTGGCTGCTCATCGCAGCCGCGATCGTTTCCGGCGCGATGGGCGAGTGGACCGACACGATCGTCATTCTGGCGATCGTCATTCTTAATGGTCTGCTTGGCTTCTTCCAGGAACGTCGTGCCGATCGCGCGATGACGGCGCTGCAGAAGCTCTCTTCGCCGCGCGCTCGGGTCATTCGAGCCGGACAAGCGGCGGTTCTTCCTGCCTCGCAGCTTGTGCCCGGCGATCTGGTCGAACTCGAAGCCGGTGATTTCGTTCCTGCCGACCTTCGGCTCATTCATTCCGCGGCATTACAGATTGAAGAGGCGGCGCTCACGGGTGAATCGAGTTCCGTTCTCAAAGATCCGGCGGCCGTGCTGGATGGGCAAGTGCCGCTGGGTGATCGCGTGAATCTCGCGTTCACCGGCACCACCGTCACCGCCGGCAAGGGCAGCGGGATTGTCATCTCGACCGGCATGAATACGGAGCTGGGGCGTATCGCCGGGATGTTGCAACATCACGAGCCGCAGCCGACGCCGCTCCAGCAGCAGCTCACGCGATTTGGAAAGATGCTGGTCATCGCTTGCGTAGTAATCGTTGCGGTGATTTTTACGATTCAGGTTCTCCGTGGAATGCCGGTCCAGACGGCATTTCTTTTAGCCGTCAGTCTTGCTGTCGCGGCAGTTCCTGAAGGGCTCCCGGCTGTCGTCACGATTGCACTTGCGCTGGGACTTGGACGCATGGCCAAGCGCCATGCGCTGATCCGCAAGCTGCCGAGTGTCGAGACGCTCGGCTCCGTGACGCTGATCTGCACCGATAAGACCGGCACGCTGACGCGTAATCAGATGACGGCGCGCCGGCTTCATATTGGTCATGATGTCTATGATGTCAGCGGCGCAGGGTATGACCCCGCAGGTGATTTCAAACGCCGCAGCAGTGATGGAGAGGTAGCTGACAAAATCGGCGACGAGTCGTCCGTTCCCTCTCCCGGTACTCCGGGGGAGGGTCAGGGTGGGGGTGTTTTGTCGGCTCGCG
>JAICXS010000402.1 GCA_025934615.1 Nitrospiraceae bacterium | reverse complement strand
TTGTTTGCGATGTCATTGCCACCGATCAGGAGATCGTTGTCGCTGCTATCGAAATTGAACTGCGCAGTTTGCGTGAAGATTGCGCTTGACCCGGGAGTCAGCGTGAATCCCGCACCTAGAAAGCCACTCCAAAGATCGTAATTCGTTCCTGTTCCATTCTTCATATGCACAGTCAAGCTATTAATGACAAAATTGCTGGCCGTATCGTTGAACACGCGGACGGCCCCAGCATCAATGCCATCAGACGGCGTTTCACCGGCATAGAGTGTGACGCCAGGATCGCCAGCAAATGGATTGGGGAAAAATGGACTCGGCCGCAGATTATCAGCGTATCCTACCTGAACCTGTACAGCGTTGGCATTCAGAGGCAGCATTAGCCCTGCAACGGCCAATGCCACGGCGGCATAGGTTTTAAACGAACCGCTCAATTTATTCACGTGACTCCTCCTTAAGTTAGCTTGAATTACTTGCTGAGGCCCGGACTTGACCTCTGCACGAAGCAAAATCCTTGCTAGTGCAGGTCGTCGTAGTAACTACATGAAATACTTAATCAATGATTTCTGATATTAAAATATTAGGAAATATAAACTGTAAATATATACTGTGGAGTGTCAGAGATTTTTACACTTCAAGCAAAAGAGAGCAGCAGCAGAAAAGCCATAAAGTGCAAGAGGTTAGGCGGGGAACGAGTGACTTAAGTCATAATACTGTAAAACTTCTTTACAATGGGAGGTGATGCGTGATTTTTGTGAAAGATCACAAGGCTCGGCTACGACAAGACGCCCATTACGTCGATGTAAGTCAGCGGCTTTTTCATGCGCCAACGTCATGCTGCGCACGCCCGATCGGACCATCATAGCGCCGGGAGCTCTTGTACAGCTCGAAGCGACCGTCCGTGGCATAGCGTGCGACGCGATTCCGAAGCGTGTCCATTTCAGCGGCGGTCATGGGAACGAACCGTTGCGCAATGACGAGGTTCTGACGAAGGATCTCGATCGAATCGATCCCGCTCACGATGGCCGCGACAGGGAGACTGAGGGCGTAGCGCAGGCACTCCTCCGCCGTGACAATTCCCTGTTTGACTGCCGTACCATTGCCTCCCAGCG
Organism: Nitrospiraceae bacterium; assembly: GCA_025934615.1. Taxonomy (GTDB): domain Bacteria; phylum Nitrospirota; class Nitrospiria; order Nitrospirales; family Nitrospiraceae; genus JAICXS01. The sequence goes on along the minus strand of JAICXS010000402.1, from coordinate 1,982 downwards.
TCTTCATGCCGAGGGCCGCAATTCCCAAACGATGCAACACCGGGAGCACCTCGTGCTCAAAGCTACGGAACGTGCCATCGAAGCAGTTCAGCGGAAGCTGACATGTGTCGAATGGAAAGCCTCGGCTGAGCATCTTCAGATGGATCGCGGGATCTTTATGGCCGGTGAAGCCAATGAACCGCACTTTTCCTTGCTGCTTGGCGTCTAGAAGTGCCTCCGCCGTCCCACCGGGCGCAAAATGACGATCGGGGTCATCCTCGTAGATGACTTCGTGAATTTGCCAGAGATCGAGATAGTCGGTCCGTAAGCGCCGAAGCGATTCTTCCAGTTGTTGCATGGCCACTCGTTTGTCCCGGCCATGCGTGCACACTTTCGTCATGAGGAACGCCTTATGGCGCCGACCCTCGAGCGCTCGCCCCATCCACTCTTCGCTACGCCCCTCGTGGTACTCCCAGGCATTGTCCATGAAAGTGAGACCGGCATCGATTGCCTCATGAACGATTCGGATGGCTTCCCGCTCGCTATCGGCCTTCCCCAGGTGCGCACCGCCTAGGGCCAGCATCGACACATCGACACCCGTCGTGCCCAACGGACGGCGGGACATCTGTTCGCTGACTTGCGGAGTAGAAACGCCTTCGCGGAGCGTGTCAACGGCGTGGAGAAGCTGGAGCGGGCCCTGCAGCGCCATCGCGGAACCGACGAGTCCCATGGTTTTTAGAATTTGCCGTCTGTTGACACGGCATGACCCAGAAAGAGCGTCGCGGTCGTGATCGTGTTTCATAGTCGTCTCCCGGGAAAAAGATGTGGAACAGTTGATTTCGATCCTCTCTCAGAGCGTCAAGGTTGGCCAGCCTACCAGTGCGACGGCTTTTGTCGGTGTAGAACGGACAGGCTTTTCAAATCGCAGTGCTCTCATGTCGAGCATGACGCTCCTCTCGGACGGATCGCATCGCTAAGCCCGGGCTCTTTCGTGTACAACTAGCGATTGAATTCGGAATGAAGATTGTATAAGTAAACATTCTCGCTCCGCCATAGCGTTCCATGGCCGGCAGGTGGCGTGAGCTGGATCTGAGTGAGGCATCGATTTCATGGCGCAACGAGAACTACCAGCATGGCCCATTCCGGTGGGGCTGATCATGGCCCTTGCCGCGGGCTTCCTCATCTATCAGTCGCCATTGCAAAGTTCACGTCCGGGCCCCGCGGATTCGCGCCACCAAAGCACACTCGACGAACATCAGGTTCATGCGCGGCTGTGGCAGGATCCGCTCGCGGCGGCGGAAGCCCATGCGCGTGCCGAATCATCACAGGGCAAGACCTTCGAATTTCGCGTCGAGCGGGGCGCCCCTAAGGCATCAGAGCACGGGTTCGAAAAAGATGATCATCATCCGGTTGCGCGACTGACGGACGACGTTGCACGAGTCGTTCGGAAGCCGAGTGGCCATGTGACCGTGCTGCTGGTGATGGTTCCGGGCGGCCCGTATGTCGAGGGCACGGAGTCCCGCCTCCGCACCCGCTATGCCGTGGTATCGGCATTGGGCGTCGCATGCTTTGTCCCTGAAGACTCTGAACATATCGGCTATGTCAATTGGACGCCGCATCCCCCCGTGCCGAGCACCATTCCTTATGACAAGCTCATCGTTCCCTATGAGTGGTATCGCGCGAGAAAGTTTCAACAGTGCAACGGAACGTCTCAACAGGCGGACAATATCTTGGTCATGTGGGTAAACGAAGACGGGTTTTCCGATCAGCCGCTCCAGCGGTTGTCGTGGTTAACGTCAGACGTCAAGGGTCAGCTCGATGCGGCCACCATTACGTTTAAGACGATCGGGCCGGCATCCTCCACCACGCTTCGGGCGATGTTGCAAGATGGTCTCGAGCATCCGTTCCTTCCGCATGGTGCGGACCGCATGCCTCTCTATTCTCCTTGGGCCACCGCCAATCCGGGTCTTTTGGTGCTGAGTATTCAAGATACGGTGCTTGCC
>JAICXS010000202.1 GCA_025934615.1 Nitrospiraceae bacterium | reverse complement strand
TCGATCGCGTCGCGGGTCTTCTTGAAATAAGTCCATTTGTCTTCCGTGTCCGGTCCGATGGTCAACATCATTTCATTCCACGATTCAATTTCGGGTGGAGTGTGAACAGTGGCTCTCATCCGGAACCATTCGTCTACCTGTCGATCGGTTTTAGTCTGGACTACCCGCACGAATTCCTCAGATGAAATGCCTGCAAATTGCAAGAGCTGCTCATCCAGCGGGCAGGGATAGATATAGTCGCCTTGCATGCCGGCGTGAAGCGCTCGACACTTATCGATCATCCGGCCAAGGTGTACGTAGCCTGCCACTCGTTCCCGAATACTCCTCGGGTATTGGATGCGCAAATCTATGGCGGTCACGTTCACAGCATCTTGTGATGGTCGAAGGTGAGGCTCTTCACGACGACTTCGCCGTTCTCATAGGTAATGATCCGGCGATGGGCCGGCAAGTCGGATGAGGCGACCCGTGTATGGGTATCCGTGAAGCTGTCGACGTTGGTCAGTTTGCCGTCTTGCGGTGAATAATAATAGACGGTGTACCGGGTCGTCAGATATTTGCCGTCTTGAGTCACCGCGCTATCTTCGACGTTAATCGTGAATGCCATGTTCGGCATCCTGCGGTTGATCTGGGTGATGCGATCGCCTTTGACACGATAGAAGGAATGCATTCCATCGCCATGAATGTTGAGGCGCGGACCGAGCGGATGGTCCGCATCGTTGCCTACCGTCAAGGAGTGCTTGCCATCCGATTCTTCGAAACTCCGCGGGCCCCGATGTACCGCAATCATACCGATTTGCCCTTCCGCCCATTTCTGCACATCCGGGTCAGGCAGCGTGACCGTGACTTCTCGTGGACCTTTCACAGACACGGTTCCTTTGGCTTCTTTGCCGTTCAAATTCACGGTGAGGTCGGCGGTAAATCCTTTGAAGTCAGCTTGCCAGCGAGCCGTTTTTTCAAACGCTTGGCGTAGAATGGCCCGGGCTTTCGGGTCGTCTTGTACCTGAGTGCCAGACTGTTCACCTCGATGCATTTCCATTGGTCAACGCTCCTTATTGATGCGATCATTGAAAAGTAATTATAAGATGGCCCCTGGGATAACCACAACCCGGTCCAGAATCACTCTGCCTGCTTCCATTATTTTCAACTGCTTAGAGCAGGTCTTGAAAGCATCACGTAAAAAACACCAGTGTTTATGCAGGTTTTATAGTCACACCGCCTCGAAGTCGTGTATAATAAAGCCGGTTTGGCTCTTCTCGCGATCGTCTAACGAAGGGATCCTTCTAGGATGGAACGACGCCCGGCCTCACATACTGAAGAAGAGGAGATGAATCAGCGGCGCAAGTTGCTGAATCTTGCCAGGAAAGGGGACCCCAAGGCCATTAGTCGGTTGTTTGAGCTGTACCAGGTTCGGGTCTACAGCGGCAATACCTTGCACAAGGCCAAGCATCTACCGACCGTGATGGTGCGTGACAAGAAGAAGCCCACGAATCAAAAAATGGTTTCAAAGCGAGCAGCTCGTGGATCAGCAACTCATCGCGTGGCTCGAAAAGCGGCTCGTAAAACCATACGCAAGCACAAATAAAGGCATCCCCCTCTCTCCAGACCTTCTACTGCACCGTCACTTTAAGTCCTCCCCCAGCCAGTCTAGTCGCAATGTTTTCCGCCGTCTTTTGTCCCCCCTCATAGACCACCGCGCTTCCCTGATGGTCGATTTGCCATGCGAGTTCGAATGCGCGGGCGGGGTTCATGCCGGGAATCACCTCACAGAATAGCGCAATGACCTGTTGATAGGTGTGGCAGTTACAGTTGAAGACAGTGACACGCGCTTCCAGGCCATCGCCCGTGCTGATGGTCGTATCTTCAATAGTCTCCGGAACGACGATTGTCGGCGGACTGTCCGGCATTTGTTTATTTTACCGTCTTCCTATTCTGCGTGCCAAGCTTCGGCGGGTTTTGTAGTTGAATAGATAGCGTGGCTCCAGCAGCGAGCATCCATTCTCCTTCCGAACTAATAGCTATCACGTGCTATCCATCGATGCTGAAACATCAACTGATCCCGTGCGCGTATCCGCTCCAAAAGATCATAATGGGCTCTCGAATCCGTGACCGCTTCTAAGTCGTGTTGAACTGCCAATCGAGCAGTATAGTGAAGCGAGGCTGAAGTCTTCAGGAGAGCCAAGGCATACTCGTAGTCGTAGCCCTCATTGAGATCGAGCCGCCCGCCGCTAAACTTCTGCAACATCTCGACGGAATACGGTCGCATTTGCCGCTGCCCTTCGATGAGTCGAAGCCAGGCCGCTGGGCCGGGTACGAGGATGCAGCCGATCCGCACGCCGTGCGTGAGTTCGAACAAGCCTCGTTGAAATCGACGATCGTTGATGAGCGCATGATGGAACTGTTTTCGCCACATTGCATCGGATAAGTCGTCATTCACTGCCGCGATCATGTCCTGGTCCAACGGCCCACTCACGGCATAGCCCTGCACAATTCGCCCAGTCTTCACCAAGTCTCCATGCCGGTCTCCCATGCGGTCCGCATACGCAGTCGTGCCGCTCATCTTGGTCAGTTGCAACGCCATGTAGTCGCGAAAATGAACGGACGGATACTGATTCAGCAAGCGCATGAGCGTCTCGTCATGGCACAGATGAAAGGGATAGTAGAGTGCACTACGTCTTTGTTCGACCATCATCGACACTCCTGAATCGTCTATGCTACCTTTCCCGCCATGCAAAAAGCACTGCAAGAGCTCAATAAACTTTACTTACTCCTGGCACTCGTTCCGCTGGCTTTGGTGCTTGAATGGAGCCATGTCGATCCGCTGTTGATTTTCATCACATCGGCGTTGGCTATTATTCCATTGGCCGGCTTGATGGGAGAAGCCACGGAAAAATTAGCGCATCATACGGGCGCCGGACTTGGGGGATTATTGAATGCGTCGTTTGGAAATGCGGCCGAACTCATTATTGCGATGATGGCGCTCCGGGAAGGGTTGTATGATGTCGTCAAGGCCTCGATCACCGGATCTATTCTCGGCAATATTCTGCTGGTACTGGGCGCGTCCATGGTCGCGGGAGGAATACGGTATGAACGGCAACAGTTCAATCGCACCGCCGCAGGGATGGGATCGAGTCTTCTCTTATTAGCCGCCGTCGGGCTTATCGTGCCGGCCATTTTCCATCAGACCGCTGCGGATCAGGGCGACATTATTGAACAGCGGCTTAGCTTAGAGATCGCCGTGGTCCTGTTCGGCATCTATGTCTTGAGTCTCTTTTTTTCTCTGAAGACGCACCAGCATCTCTATTTGGGGGAGAACCCAAGTATAGGCGAGGACGATGATCGGCCGTGGAGTAAGCGGACCGCCATGATTGTCCTCGCCTTAGCAACGGTTGCGACAGGCGTCATGAGCGAAGCGCTGGTCGGCGCGCTGGTGCCGGCTGCCGAACGCCTGGGAATGACGCGGATTTTTGTGGGAGTCATTCTTGTGGCGCTCGTCGGCAATGCCGCCGAACATTCCACTGCGGTCTTAATGGCGAGAAAGAATCACATGGATCTGGCGATCGGGATCGCAGTCGGATCCAGTTTACAGATCGCCATGTTGGTGGCACCCGTGTTGGTCTTTGTCAGTTATGTGTTCGGGGCGCCGCTGAATTTGATTTTTACGCCTTTCGAGGTCGCGGCGGTCACGCTATCGGTGTTGATCGTCGGATTCATCGCAATGGACGGAGAGTCGCATTGGATGGAAGGCGTCATGCTTGTCGGGGTCTACGTAATCCTCGCGATCGCCTTCTTTTTCCTACCGGGGTGAAACGAGCTTTCAGCCGTCAGCGCATACTGATTGCTGATCGCTAATTGTCCTTCAAGCAGCTACCACTTGTCCATGTCGATGACTTCCGTGGCATCCCACAGATTTTTCCATTCCGCATCGGCCAGCGCATGCTCGCGGTCTCGGTCCGTCGGCTCATCGGGAAGAGCGCCCGTCTTCGACGGCTGTTGGGATTTAACGGCAGTCTGTTCGTCGGTGGCTTGCGTCGCCTCGGTTTTGCGGCGCTTCTTGGAAGGATCCATATTGACCGGCATAGTGACTCCTCGGTCGAATCTTTAACCATCTGAATGTATCGTTCCGGTCGCAGCCTCGTCAAGGCCTCCATGTTGACTGGTGTTCGGCCCATTAGTTACAGTGTCCGGCGATTTCAAAGAGGGATGACCGGATGATAAACCAAAGGCTTCGTTAAATGGGAAATGCAAAGCCATCACTGACCGCGTTTCTGGTGTGCGACATGGTCATCGACGATAAGTCGACCAGCAAAAAATCGCTGATCGGAACCTTCACCCATATCTGGGCGCAGGGGTTTCCCTGTGTGCATCACAAAATGGCCGTGTATTTTTGTCTGACGGATGCGGAAGGGGAATACGAGATGATGTTGCGGCTGGTCAATTCGGAGTCCGAGGCGATTCTCGCTGAGGCCGGCTTATCGCTTACCATTACCGATCGGCTGTCCATTAGCGATTTTGGGGTCAATATTCCAGTCGTCCAGTTTCCGACCCCAGGCCGGTATGAATTTCAGCTCTATGCGAATAAAGACTTCTTAGGACGAAAAGAATTTCTCGTCACGAAACTCAACCCCCCGCCGGCTCCCGAGCAAAACTAAAGCAGTTCCACCGCAACTGAATCGGCAAATCGACGCCCGGCGGCCGTCAATTTTATCCGCCCGCCGGTTTCTTCCAGCCATCCGTCATTCAAGAGTTGAGCGATCTTTGCTGCACATTCGCCGTCCAATTTAAGGACTTGAAAGGATTCGACGGGAATTCCCTCGATCATGCGCAAGCCGAAGATCAGCGCTTCACGGCCGCGTTGCTGAGGGTCGAGTCGCTCACGTCCCGTAATTGGCAAGCCCTCGTCCGCCAACAGTTTTTGATAGCCTTTAAGGTTCTCGACGTTGCCGAAGCGAGCGCCGTCGACG
>JAICXS010000060.1 GCA_025934615.1 Nitrospiraceae bacterium | reverse complement strand
GCGCGTCTTTGACGACGCCATTCCGGATAATGCCTGGAAATCCTACCGACACACGGTCGAACTCCCCTTGCTGCTGAGCCAACGCCGTCAAGGCATCCATAACTTCCCCCGGCATGCCGCTCGCGGGTGTCTTGACCCGAGTTCGCTCTGTGATCGGGGCGCCCAGTTCATTGAGCACAACCGCTTTGAGCCCGGTCGCGCCTATATCGATCGCCAGCGTACGAAGGGGCTTGTCTTCTATGGCCGCCGACGGCTTCGCCGGTTTCGCACCTTCTTTGCCGTTATCTTTAACGGACTTTTCCATAACGGTCGTACCCATACCACCTCCCATTGCTATGCTGTGCATACTGTCGCATAGGCGGAACGAGAACGGTGTAAGCATGGCGCCCCTCCTTCCGACAGCACTCAACTGACAGCCACCTGATGAGCGGAAATGTCAATTAAAAGACGCTCTGGATACCTTTCACAATATCCGGCGACTTCCTGGTTTGAGGAAGCCTCCGTGCAGTATGATCAAGGTCATGACAAACTCGGCCATTTTGGAGACGCCGTAGAGGTGCGAAGGACCACGATCCTGATCATGAAGACCGGTCTTGTCTTCGTGGTGGCTATGATGGCGATTGTTCTCGGAGCGGTTGGGTGGATCGGCTATGAGACGTTCATGGTCGGGTTCAGTGCGAAGGGGAATCCCAGCACGTGGGAAGTATCGGTGATTCGTCAATTGAGGCGGGTATCCATCCCGCGCGAACAGCGAGGGAAACGCAACCCTGTGCCGATCAGCACAGAGACCTTGGCTCAAGCCAGAGGACACTTTGCCGATCATTGCGCGTCCTGTCATGCGAATGATGGGAGCGGGAAGACGTCGATCGGCCAGAACCTCTATCCAAAGGCCCCCGACATGCGGCTGAAGGAGACGCAAAGTCTCTCGGACGGCGAATTGGCCTTCATGATCCATAACGGCATTCGCATGACCGGCATGCCGGCGTGGGGAACCGGCACGCTCGCCGATGACACCGACAGTTGGGCGTTGGTTCATTTCATTCGACACCTCCCGGATCTGACATCGGACGAGTTAGAAGAGATGAAGGCGTTGAACCCGAAAACGAAGCACGAGCGCGACGAGGAGGCCTCGTTCGACCGTTTTCTTCAGGGAGGCGATTCGACGGACTCTCCACCATCGGAACATCATCACTGAATCAGTATCTTTAGAAGGAGCACGATCATGAAAAGGGCTGCGATCATCTTATCCATGTTGTTCACAGTTGCCGGTTCCACAGCCTGGGCTCATGGGACGGAACAGCACGTGCTTGGAACCGTGACGGCGGTCCGTGAAGATCATCTTGAGGTGAAGACGCCAAAGGGTGAGACCGTCTCTGTGGAACTTACTGATCAGACGCGATATCGGCCGAAGGGTGAGTCGGCGAGATCTTTGCCGCAGACAGGGGACCGAGTCGTCATCGATATTGCCAAAGACGGCCCTTCACTAGTCGCCATCGAAGTTCAGTTTGCGGAGCAGAAGAAAGCCGGAACCGTGAAGTAACATGACGATGCTCAATAGAACGGCCGCACAAGACACCAACGCACGAGAGAGCGGGACTCGATTAATCAGGACAGACGGGAAGCTTGCTAGTCGGAGAAACGGGCGCTCGGCGAGGCGAATCTGACGCCGCCTCCGGACCTTTGTCTTCGGCAATTGTATCTCGCGCTAATTTTACATACATCTGTTCACTGACCTGCGAGGTGACGGTGATCACTTCGAGAAATGGCAGATACCCATCCTTTTTGACCTCAACCGTCAACGTCCCTTTCGGCAAGATCATCGAGAACTGAGGGCGTTGCTCCCCTTCTTTGACCATCGTCCCCACTGACCGACCGTTGATAAAAATACCCGCTCCATCAGTGTCGTTCTCTCCGATAACGACAAGCGTGAATTCGCGTTGCGGACATCCCAAAGCAAGACAAACCAAGAGCGGGACGGCAAGGACGGTATGAACAATACGAGGGACACGCATCATCATAAAAAGCCATGGGAGGATTCAACCGCGGCCTTTTATGTACCAGCATGGAGAGCAATTAACTAGTACGATCACAAAAATTCCTCTCGTTCCACCCGCCTTCGCGAGGCAGCGCGCCTATTCTCTACTCTTCCCCGCGTCACGTAAAACAGGCGTCCTTACAGATGTGAAGGTTGATTCTGCCTGAAGCGGCTGCCAACGGTATGCTCGATGTGTGTAGGAACGGTCCTTCGAACCGTTATGCGATTCTAGGCTCACTGTCCTTGACAGTCTGCATGACGGCAAGAACAGCGGCTCATTGGAGTCATCTTATGAGCCTGTTCGCATGGTTCGCTGCAATAGGAACTTGTCCCTGATGCCAGGCAGGTACAACTTGGATGGCCACATTTCTTCGGGTAATCGATCGTGATAGATGGGTTTGGATTCCCCATGGTGGCGTGCCGTATTGGAATGTAGAACATGCCGTGCTAAGCGGCGGGCACGGCTCAATATTCGGGGCCCGGCGGCCGGTTGCCGGTGGCTGGAGCAGGCGGGATAGGCGGAACTGGTTTGGTGGGATTTCCGCCCGACCGTTGATCCAGCGTTGATGGACCTCCAGGACGATACGAAGATGGCTCTTGCATACATCCCATCACCAGCATCGAGAGCATCGCGACTCCAATCGAGACCTGGGAGACCTGCATAATGTCGTCTTTCATACCGTTACTCTATCGCCTTGACATGCCGTTGAATATCAGACGACCGATCATTGTCGTATCGGAGATCACATTTATAAAAGGCCTCTCTCTCCTACAGGCCTCCCTCGGCGTCAATAAACAGATACTCATTGATGTATGTAAAGTGCTCCCCGACAGACTACTATCGTGCCTGCTGATGGGCTAATCCCTCCATCTGTGCTTCTCTATCATTTAGTTAGCCGCAGTCCATCCTTTTCCGAGGAAATGATCATGAAAAGATCTACCTTCTTCGTTCTCTTGGTACTCCTGGCTGCCGAACTCTTTCCTTCGCATGCGGGAGCAGTGACATTTCAGCAGACGACCGTCACCACTTCGACCGTGGAGCAAACGAACGTGACAAGCGGCGGCAGCGTCTTCAATCCGTTCCAGTTTTCGGGCGCCTCCACCCCGCTCCTCACGACCGGCAGCAGTGTGTTTAATCCGTTTCCCGTATCGGGAGCGACGACGTCCTTAGCCACAACGGGCGGCAGCATCTTTAACCCCTTTCCTCTTGTCGGGGGATCGGCGCCGCTGGCTACATCGCCGACGACGTTCAATCCATCGCCGGTCTTTGGGAGCGCTCCTCCAACGCCGGCCACAGGAATCAGCGTCTTCAATCCCTTCCCGCTGACAGGAGGCGCTGCGCCGCTCGCCGCTCCAGTTCAGCCGTTCACATCGACAACGGTCGGGGCCTCGGCATCGTTTTTTCCAAGTAGCGCTGGCGGCGCGTCGCGGTCTGGAACCAGCACAACAACCGTCACGACAAGCTCGACCTCGAGCTCGGCACCGATGATTCAAACAACCGTAACCACAACCATTCCCCTGTCCCTCGCACTTACAACTCCCTCTTCCACTACAATGTCTTCTTCCACCGTAGCTCCGTCTTCTACCGGGGTCGCTCTTGCCCTCACCGCGACCGAAGACCCAGTCTCAACGGGAAGACTGGTGCAGAACCCAGAACCGTCCACGCTCATCCTGTTTGGGTCAGGATTTGCCGCACTGGCTTGGTATGACAGAAAAAGGCGCCGGGTTGTCAAGACCGAGGATTAAGGCGCCGAGTGATTATTGTGGGAATAAGCTGACACAATAGCCCGATTCCTAGAAAGCGAATACATCGTCTCGCGGCTGGAAGGCATGCTGCACTCAATGATCTTTGTACAGATCATTGCGGAGGCGGAGAAATCATCCAGTGTTTCTCGGCCGATGAGAACAAGCCAGAGATGCTCTCGGCATCATAGGGATAGATCGCACGCGCGAACTCCAGAGGCAACACTATTCCAGGGAGAATACGATTTGTCGCGGCACGAAACCCCTCCTCAATTCGTTGAATCACTACATGGATCGTCAACTCATTCATGTGCCGTAGGACAAGGCTAAATTCGGCCTCTTTCAGACGGAACGGCAGATCGTACTCACGAATGCTGGTCTTCAGCACACAGGCCATACTGATCACGACTTCCTTCACGATGGTTGTATCATACCGGCGCTTGACGGATGTCCAATGCGAAGGGCGAAGGAAGAGCAGGCCAAAAGGCTCTCCCTGCCGTTGGGACCAGGCGACCTCATGCCCGAGATAACGTCTCAGCATCCGTTCGGTATAACAATCCGTCAGGGCATCAATGCCTGCACATGAGACATCCCCCTCGGCATCCAGCAAATGTAAACGCTTCTGCTCGAGATCAAAAATAAAGCTGTCGAGGATGACCATCCCGTCGTGAAAACTGCGAGAGGTGGCGGCGGCAAATCCCAACTCTCGAAACCGGGCGACCTGACCGGAGTGTTCCCCAAAAGTAGTCGTGAGCGCCGTTCGAATTTGCCGCTCCAACGCCATGACCTCGCGTTTGAGATGAAACTGTGTAACTTCCGAGGGGAGCTGCGGCCCCTCCTCTGCAGGCATAAAATCTTGCCGGACCGCTTCAATATGCTGCTCAAGCTGCCGTAATGTCCCAATAGCGTGGGCAATGTCCTGAAGGCTAAGCTGCGGGGAACAATACTTTGTCATAACGAATTGTCGAATCTGTTCTGATCGACGGACTCAGAAGCGCAATCGACATTCATTTCGTTGTGAAGGAGCTTCCGGAACGTCTCGATCAGTGTGGGCAAGCCACATGGTTTCCGCAAAAGCACAAAGCGTTTCGTGGCGGCACCCAAACGCTTGAGGCGCTCATCCGAATAGCCTGTGAACAAGACGACTTTTAATGACGGTCGGATTGTAATGGCCCGTTCAGCCAGTGCAACGCCATGCGGAATCGAATCGTCCGTCCCTTCACCGGGCCAGAGATCTTGAGGGGTAAGCCCTACGTCGGCTAACAGGAGGTCGATCGGGCCGTCAAACGCTTCGCATAAGGCCATTGCTTTTTCAGCCGTCGCGGCCGTCAGCATATCGAATCCATGCGCCTTCAGACCCGCGCTCAGGATCAACCGAATGGAGGGATGGTCATCGACAAGAAGGATGGTGGGACGTCGCTCGTCTACGCTCCGTGATTTACCCCCGGCCGTCACCTGATCCTCCATACTAGCCTCTCTTTGTTGATGCGCTTCGGATAACGGATGTACTTAGCGGTGTGGCTTCCATGCCATTTTCCACACGGTGTTCTAACTGTAGCTGAAGGGGAAGGTTTTGTCTGTTCGCCGGGCTAACGGCAAGCCTTGATGGATTTACCAGTTGTCCGCCTCCTCCATCAGAACAATTGTACGCAGAGGAAAGGAACGACACATCTCCTTGGCAGTGGGTCAATGAAACAACGTTGGAGAGATCTAATAAGAACAGCGTGCTCCTGTCATAATTCCTTCGCGTGAAGTCTGTATATGGCGGGCCGACTCTTCATGTTACATTGGAAAATGGTTTCCGACCTCAGTATGCTCAGAACGAGTCATTTTCTTATCCCCATGACATTGTTGTTGATCGCCGGCATTCTAGTGGCGCAATTGGCAATTCCGTTTGGATGGGCGTTGGCTGGACTCTATATTGCCCCGGTCGGTCTCTGTGCCTTATGGTCGTCGTTCCGCCATGTGTTCCTCGTTGTGTGGATCGCCACCTTTTGCACCATCCTGAGCACTGTCATTTTCTTTGGCTCACCGTTTTGGGATAACCAAACGACCATGGCAATGGCCTATGTGCTGCCTGTCGGCTCGATGTGGTATATCGCTTGCCTTTCAATCTTAAGGAAAATATGCGAGCGGAACTCACAGCGACAAGTCAAGCAGCAGACGCTTTGCGCGTCATGCCGGCGGATCTTGAGTGCAGGAAAAATGTGGGGAATAGAAGAATATGCGGCTCAACGGCTCGGCACCCTCCTCGGCCTAGGACTATGCGACGAGTGCGCGAAAAAGCAAGGCAGACTCTATTAATGCCTGTCATGCATCATTTGTTCGTTCCTGTAGGACTTTCGTCCATCTTCAGTCGTTCAAGCGCTACAGGAAAAGAAGAGAGCCGCTGATATCGTAGGCGGCGGAGTTCCTTTACCTCTACTCTGTAAAAGGAGGAGAGAGAATGGAGAATTTCGTCTCGATTGCCCTGCTGTTAATTGTCAAAGTAGCGGAGCGTCCGATGCCTCTGCCTGAGGCCTCTTCTTTCGCATCCCACACCTCCGATGATCGGCCGCCGCCTGTCACAGCCTCGACCTTCGTTGCCGAACCGGCACATCAGTAAAGCTTCCAGCGACGCACTTGGGAAGACAGTGGACTGGGATATGGTCGTGCGAGATCATATCCCACTCGGCGCGGAGCAAGCTCCGCCACGAGCGCAAGGACAGGATCGAGACCGGGGAGAGGGCTCGCCCCGGCCCGGTGGAAGTTGACGCTATTTAATGAAGACGCGCGCGCCGATAAAGACTAACCGCGTACTGGATGGAAGGACGAGCGGTCGCCTCAACAGCCATTCCCCTTTGGGCAACTGAGTCGCAGTGCAAACTGCGTGCAACTGCCACGTCGTCGGATGAAGGAGTACCGGAGACGTGGCAAAACGCCACCGCAGATAGTTGGATAACCGTAACCATTTAGCCATGATCATCTTACGCTACGCTGATATTTTTCGCATACGGTCGACCGGCGCCGCTAGGACACACGGCTGTTGGCTGGATAATTTTTCGGCAGATACTTGAGTAATAGCGCCTGCCGAATGAGTTGCGCCACATTTCGAACTTCCAATCGCCGCATCAAATTAAACCGATGAACTTCCACGGTTTGAACGCTGATCTGCAACTGCTCAGCGATCTCACGACTCGTATGACCTTGCGTAATCAAGTGCAGAATTTGCTTTTGACGCGGGGTTAAGGCGGGGGCGGACGAAATCTTTCCCCTCGCCATTCGTTTATCCATTAATCGATACATCATAATCCTCCTCTGACGTGAGATGGGATAGCAGCCGTTGACGCTTAGGCCAGCAACATTCGTACCGATTTTCAAGCTATTGATTTTCAATACGTACGTTTACGGACAGGCCAATAGGTGTAAATTTATACGGCGTAGTCCTCCAACATTGGAGCGCGAGTAGGAAGTGACAATCATCGGGTTTTACGCTGTTTTCTTCACCTCATTCCTTCTGTAGGACACCACTGTGTGTCAAGGTGGCCGGACGTAGCTCTTCAACCTACAATGAAGACATTACTTTTTCTGTCATGACTTGGCTGGACAGACCGACGCGAGCCCCTGGGAGAGAGGAGTGAAGCGATGACGCTAAGGTTATTTCAGGTAGTCTAATAAAGCGGTGGCAAGCGTCAGATAAATGGTGATACCCGAAATATCATTGGCCGTGGTCACAAATGGTCCTGCCGCCACGGCGGGATCGACGCCGATTCGCTTCAGCATGATCGGCATAATGGTCGCCATGCTGGTCGAGGCCAGAAAGGCGATGATGAGGGAGGCGCCGACGACCATACCGAGAAACCATTGGCCATGCCATAGCCATCCCGCACTGGTGAGCAGCAATCCGCACGCCAACCCCAGCAACATACCGATGCGCACTTCTCGAAAGAATACTTTCCACATATCGCCCAGTTCGATGCCCCCGGTGGCCAGACCACGGATAATGAGCGTCGAGGACTGCAATCCAACGTTGCCGCCCATGGCGGCGATGACGGGACTAAAACTGACGATCGCCACGACCTCCTGGATGGTGTAGCGGAACCACCAAAGGATCGCGCCGGACAGGAGGCTTCCAATGAGGTTGGTAAAGAGCCACGGTAACCGCGAACGGGCGGCATCGAAGCTGGACGACCGCAAGAGCGCGTCGCCTTCTGCAGCGCCGGCCATTTTCAGCATATCCTCGGTCGCCTCTTCCCGAATCACGTCCACCACATCATCGACGGTAATAATGCCGACAAGAGTATTGTCTTTCTCGACAACGGGAATCGCGAGTAAATTGTAGCGCGCGACCTGTCGCGAGACTTCTTCTTGATCCATATCGACGGCAACGCTGATGACATCGCGCGTCATAATGTGTTTGAGCGGCGTCACCGGAGGTACCGTCAGCAATTGGCGCAACGACAAGACTCCGACCAGATGTTCTTCCTTGTCCGTCACGTAAATGTAAAAGACCATTTCCGCATCGGTGGCATGCTGTAACCGACGAATCGCTTCTTGTGCCGTGGTTTCCTCCGGAAGCGAAAAGAATTCCGTGGTCATAATGCCGCCGGCCGTGTCCTTCGGATATTTCAGAATTTCTTCAATTTCCGAAGAGTCTTCGGTCCGCATGAGCTTGAGGATCTCTTTGGCCTGTTCCTCCGGCAACAGGCCGAGCAGATACGCCACATCGTCCTTGCCAAGATCCTTAAGCAAGATCGCGACATCGGTAGGTGCGATATCCGTCAGCACTTGCGAAACGTCGCTTG
>JAICXS010000527.1 GCA_025934615.1 Nitrospiraceae bacterium | reverse complement strand
CAGACGCCCATCTCCGCAGGGCGACGCACCGCCAACTCCTCCACTGGAACCGCCAAATGTGGCCGAGTCGAAATGTACGAGTTGCCGACAACTCGCCCGGAACGTCCTTCACCGCCGTTGCCCAATGAAGCTGCGAATCATCGCCGCAAGGAATACCAACTGGCCTGCGACAAACACAGCCGGTCCGACGAGGAGCCCTGCAGCAATGGCCAGCAATGCCCCCTGCCCGGACTGCCGCCCCGCACCATCTACTGCGATTCGTGCGAACAGCGCGAAGCCAAATCCAAAGATTGCGACGCCCGACAAGCTTAACCAGAGATGCCAGTCCGCCGTGGCTGCGCTCAACCGGATCCATCGGAGTGCATACGAACAAGCAAATGCAGCGAACAGCGCCGCCAACCCAAAGCACGGCACTTGGTAACCAATCATGAAAGTTGATCCGGGCCAAGTCACGGTCATGTGCTGAGTGGCCTTCAGAATGTTAGGCAGGACCAATCCGAGGATGAGTAGAGTTATCGCTGCGCCAGCGAACAGATTTTCGGCGCGGATCATCCTTCCCCTCCTCTCGGAGCAACATAACAGGCTCCATTCTCGGCGCCCAGATCGAAATGTCCGAGTGGCCGACCGCTCGTCCATAATCTCGAATTCCACAGGGATTTACGCTTCTTCACAAGCCGATCATCGCGAGCCGATCTGCCGTCCGGGCCGGTTACCCGAGATACGCTATCATCCGGGGCATGACCATTCCATTGATCCTCGCCGTCATCATCATAGCTGTTGGCGCACTAGCTTTGCTCGCAATCTGGCTTTACCGACGGACGATGCCCAAGGAGAATACTGATAGCTGGCCAGTGACTGAAGCGACAATCCAGTCTGTCGGTAAAGTCATTGCAACGGGACGAGGTTCGTACCCGCTCGACGTGGGCGACTTCTATTACGTAGTCAATGGTGAGTACTACTCCGGAAGAGCGAGGATATCCCGCTCATTTTCTACTGGTGATAGTCAACCAAAAGACCTGGTCAACAAGAAGTTTCAAGTGCGCTATGATCCACGCAAGCCTGACAAATACGACGTCTCTCAAGCCGATGCAGGGGGATTTCTTCTCGATCCATATGATGATTTCTGGATGCACGATATGGACGACACGCGAATCTGGGACAACTGATCAGGTTATGCAAGTTCTGCATCGGTTACTCCGTTCGCGCCGAGGGTGACTTGGCCCTCTTTCGAAAGCTGCGTGACATCGTTTCTGAGAACACCACAAAAGATCGCGAGCGGTATTTGCCTCTTCTTAAAGCACGCCGAGAAACCTGCTTCGTCACATCGCCCAAAATATGGCTTGAGTTAGCGGTGCTGGCGAGTGGCGACTCGGAAAGCAGCCTTCCGTCGGTATTACCGGCAACTCGGACATGAAGAAGAGTGGCGGCGGCGGAGCCGCCAACGAAGTAGCCGACAAGACGCCAACAATACAGTTAGGATTGTCGAGCATGTCGCCAGGGCTTGAGACGCTCGATCAACTGCAAGGAGACGACCTTCCACTGGGGATCACGCCAAGACGGCACCTCGACATCATCATGCGTGAGGAGACGCACGTCTCCACCGGTAATCAATACCCAGAACACCACGCATCAAGGCATCGGCATCTGGTTAGACGCGCAGAGAGCCATTCGTGGATAGCATCGTGATGCAGGAGATGGAGGGCACGAAACTGAGAATCACGCCCCAGGGTGCCCGTCGGATCGCGTAGAGCCGTGCATCATGGCCGGGTGCCCCATCCTCATCGTTCGCCGCAGCGAACGATAGGGTGGGTCCCAACGAATGTATCGAGTCCCGCGCCCAGAATCACGATCTGCCCAACCCCTCCTGCGACCGCGGCAGCCAAAGCATCTTCCGCGATCCGGCTGCGCGCCGCCGTGAACAGACGCCCGATACTCGCCAGGGGGTGT
>JAICXS010000124.1 GCA_025934615.1 Nitrospiraceae bacterium | reverse complement strand
GCGGTCAGCATGATGATCGGAGTACGCGAGAGGCGAGAGTCGGCCCTGATTTGTTTGCAGACTTCCAGCCCGTCCATTTCGGCCAACATCAAATCCAGAATGATCAGGTCGGGCTGCTCGGTTTTGGCTTGCCGTAAGCCTTCCAGCCCTGTGGTCGCCGTGGTCGTTCGATATCCTTCTTTTTCCAGATAGAGCTGCACGAGGTGAAGAATATCCGCTTCGTCCTCGACGACCAGAATTTTTTTGGCGGTTGCCGTCATGTGAGAAAAGCGTAAAGCGATAGGACGAAGGAGTCAAGCGTGCCTACGTGATATCTATAAGATAAGGCGCGCGCATTTCTCGTGTCACTCCGGAATCCAGTTGACGCCTGGAATGGTTCTGACGTATCGTACCCGCTTGTACCACAGTACGGGGTTGCTCTCGATGATGAAAATCTATCTTGCGAAGCCACGAGGATTTTGTGCCGGCGTCGACCGCGCGATTGAAATTGTCGATCTTTCGTTGAAAGCGTACGGCGCGCCGATCTATGTGCGCCATGAGATCGTCCATAGCCGTCACGTCGTGAATACTCTGCGCGATAAAGGCGCGGTGTTTGTAGAAGAGCTGAATGAAGTGCCCGACGGGGCGATCGTGATTTTCAGCGCGCATGGGGTGGCGAAGGAAGTCTGGGAGGAATCCACCCGGAGAAATCTGAAAGTTATCGATGCTACCTGCCCGCTTGTGATTAAGGTGCATAATGAAGTCAACCGAGACTACACTCAAGGATATGAGTTGATTCTTATCGGCCATGCCGGCCATCCAGAAGTGATCGGAACTTTAGGACAAGTCCCGGATAAATTTCATTTGGTCTCGTCGGTGAGCGATGTCGAAAAACTACAAGTAGAAAATCACCAGCATCTGTCCTATGTCACGCAAACGACGCTCAGCGTCGATGAATGCCGCGATATCGTGGGGGCGTTGAACCGGCGTTTCCCGGGCATCAAAGGCCCCCATCAGGAAGATATTTGTTATGCGACACAGAACCGCCAGAATGCCGTAAAGGAATTGGCCAAGCTGTGCGATGTCATCCTTGTCATCGGGTCGCCGAATAGCTCTAACTCCAACCGCCTGCGTGAGTTGGCCGAACATTGCGGCATTCCGTCTTACTTGATCGACTCCTATCGCGACATTCATACCGAATGGATGAAGGATGCGCAGGCAGTAGGCATCACGGCCGGTGCATCTGCTCCTGAGGTCTTGGTCAATGAAGTGGTCGAGTATTTGAAGCGCTCCGGCGCTCATGAAGTCGAGGAACTGACCGTCATCGAAGAAGATGTCGAATTTCTGCTGCCCAAGGAATTAGTCACCGTCAAAAGCTCCCACGGCGGATAGATTCTTTCCCAATAACATCAATAACATTCTCTCCGGCCTCTCCTATATGTTGGGTTGGCGGTTCGCATCCCCACTGCATACTGTATTTTATTTTGCTTTTGTCAAAAACCTGTGATACAAGGGCGCCGCATGGTCGCCCTTCTTTGAAGAAACGCCCCTCAACTCCGACAATGCCGAGGAGGAATGGATGCATCTCAAATCCCTAGAACTTACGGGGTTTAAGTCGTTTGCTGAGGCGAAGATTGAATTCCCAAGCGGCGTCACCTCGGTGGTAGGCCCGAACGGGACCGGCAAGAGCAATGTGGTCGATGCCATGCTGTGGGTCCTGGGAGAGCAGAGTGCGAAGACACTCCGAAGCGAGAAGATGGAAGACGTGATTTTCAACGGGACGGAAATGCGAAAGCCGCTGGGGATGGCCGAAGTGTCGCTCGTAATGGCCGGGATCGATGAAGAACGATTGAAGGGCGTGCCGGCACTTCCTCATCAACTCAGTGAGTTTCACGAGGTCATGATTACCCGGCGCCTCTATCGAAACGGTGACAGTGAGTATTTGATCAATAAAACATCGTGCCGATTGAAAGATGTCCGGGCGCTCTTTCTCGATAGCCGCGCGGGAACCAAGGGCCATACGATTATTGAGCAAGGTCGGATCGAACAGATTTTAAATGCGACGCCCCAAGATCGTCGCGAGCTTATCGAGGAAACCGCCGGGATCGTCCGCTACAAGAAGCAAAAGGCCGAAGCCCTCCGGAAGTTGGACTCGACCCAACAGAACTTGCTTCGGGTCAAGGACATCATCACGGAAGTGCGGCGGCAGCTTAATTCGCTGGAACGACAGGCGCGTCAGGCCCGTTCCTATCAGCATCTCCACGAAGAAGCCAAAACACTTGAAGTCCGGTTGCTTGCGCAAGAGTGCCGCGCCCTCCTCGCCGAGCGGACATCTGTAGAGGCAGGATTATCCGCGGTCGAAGCCCAAGAAGCGATCCATTTGACCGACCAAGGCAGGCTGGAGGGCGAACTCGAAACCCTCAAGATGGGGCTGATGTCCGGCGGTGAGGCGGCAAGCCGGATTCGACGGGACCTCGGAGAAGTCGAGCAACAACAATCTCAGGCCGTAACGTCCATGGAAGTAGAAAAGGGACGCCAAGCGCTTTACGATCAACAACGGATCAGCGGGGAAGAGGAGCTGGCACGCCTGACGGCCGACGCGGATCGCACCTCCAGTGCCGTTCAAGAGCTTCGCGCACGGCTGTCCACAGACGAAACAGAACTGCAGGAACGCACGCACGCATGTGCGGAGGTGGAGGAACAGGCGAAGGCGCTGGTCGCTCGCCGGGCAGCCGGCGTTGCCGAAGAGGAGCAAGCAAGACAGGCGCTTATTGCTGTGACCGTCCATACGACGCGGGCTGAAAATGCGCTGTCGAGCCTGGCCATGCAAGAGGAACAGACGCTTCGCCGCATCGATCGGCTCGGCCAAGAGCTGGCGGAAATAGAAGTTCAGCATACCGACGCAATGGAACGGTGCCTCGGGGCGACGACAGGCCGTGTGGAACACGAGCAGACCGTACAGGATCTCCGCGTGCAACTTCAAACGAGGGCCGAAGAAACCCGGCGTGTGGAAGAACAGGTGCGAGATACTGAGGGCGCCATCCGCCAACGGCAAGAAACGCTCACGACGATCGAATCCCGCTTCAAGGCGCTGCAAGGCGTGTTACGCGAGGAAATGGGCTATGGCCGGGAAGGGGAAGAAGAAGGAACCTCGCTGAGAGCGGCCTGTGCCGGGGTCAACGAGTCGGTTGCGGAATGGCTCATCGTTCCGCCTGGATTAGAGCGCGCCGTGGAGGCGGTGTTAGGCGAGCGTCTCCATGCGTGGTTGATCAATGAGCCGGCCGACGCGCGTCGAGCGATTGATTTTCTGAACCACCAAGGACTGGGGCGAGGCGCCTTTATTCCTGTCCATCCTCGCTATCGTCGCTCTAGCCAAGAACAAGAGTGGTGGCCGGCGCTCAACGGACAATCGGGGGTGTTGGGCCGCGCCGTTGATTTGCTCCGCGCCGAAACCGAATCGGAAGATGTCCTGGTCTGCCTGTTTGAAGGCGTGGTCGTCGTCAACTCATTGGACGTGGCCGTTGAGCAATGGGGACGTGGACTGTGGTCGGCTCCCGATGGACCGACCATGGTGACGATCGATGGGGAAGTGTTGGACTCGGCGGGCGTCATCACAGGCGGGACTGCGGGATCGACCGGCGGTCTGTTGCTTCGGCGCCGAGAAGTGCAGCGCTTGGAAGAAGAACGCGCCAGTGTGTCGCACTCGCTTCACGAACATCGGGAACAATTAACGACGCTGCTTGCCCAAGCGCGGGCCGGACGAGAGGCTGTTCAGCAGCTCGAACAGGCTATTCGCCAGGCTGATATGCAGATCCTTGGATTGGCGAAAGATGAATCGGCGTTTCGTCGGACAGTCGATGAATTGGCGCATCGCTTGGAGACCATCCGAACCGAGCGACGGATACAAGAGGATGAACGAGTTCGGACTCAGCAAGACCTGGAGGAGACGCGTATCGAGCTGCTCCGTCAGACGGAAGAAAAAGTCAGTCGCGAGGCGGCTCTCGCGGCGCTGCAACAGTCGCTTCGCGCCTACGAAGACGAAAACCTGGATCTACAACATCGCGTCACGGACTCGCATCTGGCCTTGGCCACAGTTCGCGCCAAACTGGAACATGGTCATGCCGATCTGAATCGATTGGAACGCGAGAAGGAAGACCTCACGGCTCGCATGGCGACGTTGACCCAGCAACTCGGCGTGTTGGTTGCCTCGGCGGAGCACAGTCGGGTCGAACGGGAACGGAGCGAGCGCCTCTTTGCTGAATTAGATGAGCGAGCATCCCTCATTCGGCGCGACTTGCAGGCTGCTCAGGAACAGTATGACCGCGACTCGCAAGCCGTGCAGGCTCTCGATCGTCAACTGGCTTCCAGTCGCCAGGCGTTAACCGCCTGTCGGGAGACGCGGCTGGGCATCGAAGTTCGCCGGGCCGAACTCACGACGCAATTGTCCGTTCGAGAGAGCACCTTGATGGGAACCTATCAGCTCTCTTTGGAAGCCACACTGGCCCAGGAGCCGGAGTCGGCTGCGGATACGGTTCAAAGCGATCAGATTCCGTTGCGCGATCAATTGCAAAAGATCCGGGATCGTCTTGAGCGGCTTGGTCCGACGAATCTAGCCGCCATTGAGGAACACCGGGAACTTGAAGAGCGCTATCGCTTTCTCACGACGCAGGAAGAGGACTTATCTAAATCCGTGACAGCGCTGAAGGAAATCATCACGCGAATCAATCACACCACCAAAGAAATGTTCTTGGACACGTTCAACGAACTCCAGCAGAAATTCATCGAAGTGTTCGCGCGATTTTTCCCCGGTGGCCGCGCGGAGTTGGTGTTAGTGGACCCGCAACCCGATCCTGAAGGAGGCACGGGACCGGAGGAGCCCGGTGTCGACATTGCCGCACAACCACCTGGGAAGCGATTGAAGAGCATTACCATGCTGTCGGGCGGAGAAAAAACGCTGACGGCAATGGCGCTTATTTTTGCGAGCTTTCTCATTCGTCCGACGCCTTTTTGCATCCTGGACGAAATCGATGCGCCGTTGGATGAAGAAAATATCGGGCGATTTACTACGGTCCTCCGTGAGCTCTCCAGCGCGGCACAATTCATTGTGATCACACACAATAAGCGAACGATGTCGATCGCCGATTCCCTGTTTGGGGTCACGATGGAAGAGCCCGGCGTCTCCAAGCTCATCTCCGTACGCCTAGCCGACCTCCAGCCGGCGTGAAATTTTTGTAAGCGCTCGTTGGACAAGTAAGATGTGCCTTCAGCATTTCGGTATTTGGAAGACAGATGGGTCTAACCCTCCTCTGCCCAGGTCCACGGGCATCGTCTTCGCGTGCCCGGGTGCGCGAGCACAGAGGGGTGGCCCATCAGTCTTCCTCTCCCTCTTTTTCTTGACAGTCCTATAGCGCTTTGCTATAAACCCACGTTGTGGAAATGGTTTTCGGTGTAGTAGCCTATCCAAGACGCACTGCTGTAAGGCCAAGTTTTCCTGTCTTGGTCTTATCACTCATTTGCTAGGTGACGACCGTCAGATGAAGCTCCTCAAGAGTCTTATGATTCGTTTGTCCGATAGCCTGCTGGCGTCCATGCCTCGTCGCTTGAAGGTCGGGTCACGACTGCGCGCCATGCCGATGCTGCGACTGGTCTCCCATAATCCGCATCCGGTAGTACACCCTGATCCCACGATTCGGAAGCCGGCGGCGTCCGTCGGACATTCTGAATTCATCGATGAGGCCATTCGCCGCAGTAAATCCTGGCTCTTGAAGCGGCAGCATGCGGAAGGGTTTTGGGTAGCCGAACTCGAGGCCGATACGACATTGACATCGGAATATCTGATGCTTCGCCGCTTCTTGGACCTCGTCGATCCGGAAAAGGAACGGAAGGCCGTGCGCTATTTAACCGCGACACAGCTTGCTGACGGCGGATGGCCTATTTACTATGGCGGCCCATCCGAGATTAGCGCGTCGGTAAAAGCGTATTTCGCGCTGAAGTTGGCAGGAGTCTCGCAGGATGAGCCCTTCATGGTCCGGGCCAAAGAGGATATTTTGGCAAAAGGCGGCGTGGCGGCCGCCAACGTATTCACGAAGATCACCTTGACCTTATTCGATCAATACGACTGGCGCGGCATTCCGAGCATGCCTCCTGAAATCATGCTGCTGCCAAAATGGTTTTACTTCAGCATCTATGCCATTTCGTATTGGAGTCGAACCGTTCTCATCCCCTTGCTGATCGTCTTTGCTCACCGCCCTGTGTGCCGAATTGCTCGCGAGCAAGGTATCGATGAGTTGTATGTACAG
>JAICXS010000207.1 GCA_025934615.1 Nitrospiraceae bacterium | reverse complement strand
TCCTGCTTGGCTGGAAGGCAGGGCGCTATCTGTTTCTGCCCGATGCCGTACCGGAACGCATGCCGATTACGGCCAGTTTGGCGCACTTGCTATTCGAAGATCTCCGTCGATTGGAGCGCCGCAAGGAACCGATGGCGGTCTCTGCCGACGCGCCCAGCGCTGGATTGTCTTCTGAACACAACGCGGTAAATCGCGTGATCGGTCGTTTGGAAGAGATTGTTCGGTGGGAGCAGACCAATCACGTTTCTACCTCCGATCGGCATCTCGTCAGAATCCTCGTGGCCGGCACGCTCGGAACAGGGAAAAGCGAACTGATTCAGTTGCTGGTGGACGATCTGTCATCATCGCGATGGGCAGCCGTCGGTGCGAATGAAGCCACTCGGGAGCAACATACGGATTTCGGACTGGTCCGACTCTCTTCAGATACCATGCTTCATCTCTTGTCCGTTCGAGCGGAAAAGCGCTTCCGATCGCTCTGGGAACAATGCCTTCCCGCTGCATTAGGGACAATACTCCTGATCAACCCGTCGGTGGAAGGCGAGCTCAGTCACATTCAAGCCTTTTTAAAAGCGCGACAGGCCGTGGCGCCGTCCCTCCCCTTGCATGCCCTTATCGTCAACGCTGCCGACGTGCCGGATGTGCCCGGCTTAACGGAATCCGACTGCTCGATCGGTGCGCTCGACGATCAAGCATTACGGCTGAACCTGCTCAATCATATCCTGGAGCAATGGTTCAATGCCCATCCCGTCCGCGCATGACTCAGCCAAGCCGTACCGAAGTCGTGCCAACGCCACCAAACCCCTTTTCATCAGGATACAAGAGTAGTAATGCTTGCCTACGTATTTATAGAATAAATGGGCATGTTGTAACACCGATGGCATGCCCTCACGCTAGCACACCGGGTTACACGAAACCACTGTGCTGAAAGGCAGGACCGTTAGGCAGCGTCTTTCGTCTTGAAAACGGTCTGAGATTTCTCCCCAGTTGTCGTGAACAGAGCCATGCGCGCACAGCGGCGCTTTTCGGCATCGCTCTCGTTTGCCATGCTGGATGCCACGAGCCAGGTTAACGCAATGAACGTCAGCACCCCAATGACTTCTACCATAGTGCACCTCACTGTCGATCACGGCCGCGTGTGAAATCCTGTCGGATGTATGACCGGCTGATGATCCGCTCGATCGTCCCGATCTATCCCCTCCACTGGGTTTGGATCGGACGTATCCGGAGCGGGAAAGAACACTTCCAGAATCACAAAAAGCACAATGAGGCACACGCCGATGACAGTCACAACAGTCCATTCGACTCCGGACATCATGCCCCCCTTTCTCACCTCTGAAGCGACGCCGCCCTTGATTCACTTCGTTCAGCACACACGCCGACGAGATAGATGCCGTGGCGATCGAGCACCTTGCCTCTTTTATTCCTGAGCACCCAGAGGAACAGCAATCGAAAATTGAGCGCCCCCATTCGATCGATTTGCCGCCCAAATGCGTCCATGGTGGGCTTCAATCACCAGGCGGCAAAAGTGTAATCCGATGCCAGGTCCGATTGACCTGTCATGCCCGCTCCCTTTCGGACCGAACATGTCAAATAGGGAGGGAAACTCGTCGGCCTCGATCCCGGGGCCTTCATCTTCCACACGGATGAGAAGCACCTCATCGCCTGTATTTCCCAATCCTGCGGGCATTGCCCCTTCATATCGAGCTTTGATGAAAACCCCAACGGCACCCATGGGCGGCGAACACTGAATCGCGTTCTGCAACAGATTCACCCCGACTCGTTGAAGGCGGCATCGATCTCCGGTCATCATGATATGTTCGGGACAGACATCCAACCGCACGGTGACACCCTTGGCATCGGCCTCGGCCTTGATTAGATGGATCGCCTCTTGGAACAGGACCTCCACCGGAAAATACGATACGACGATCGGCAGGCCTAAACAGCTCTCCTGATAAACATCCAGCCTATCGTTGATCATGGCCAGGAGGAGATCCGTCTTACGCTCTACCTCTCCAAACCATTGTGCTATCGGCTGAGCCTGAAGTTCCGGCCGCTCCCTCAGTAGCCCCAACGTTTTTTTGATGCCGGCAAGGGGATGATGAATATCGTGGGCCAACATCGAAGTAAATTGGCCGAGCGAGGCGAGCCGTTCAGAACAGATACGCTGCTGCTCGACATGCCGCTTCTCCGTCGTGTCGTCGAACTGCAGCAAGACCGCCATCGTGCCGTGGGCCCGCTCGGTTCCCTCCACTGGAATCATATCCACATCCATCGTCAATACGGATCCGCTCCGAGTAGGCACATGCAGACCCGCAGTCGATCGTTCCGTCCCTCCGGTCAAGACCTGCGTCAGGAGCTTCCGAAATCGGGCGCGATCGTTATCCAATACAACATGCAGGACCGACGTGCCGGTCAATTCTGCTCGGGTATAGCCGAGCTTACGTTCGGCACGGCCATTCACGTCACGAATCGCCCCTTGCGCATCGACAATCATTTTTGCATCGCGAGCATGGTTCCATAACGTCCGATAACATTCTTCGGGCGTGACTGTTTCGGGCAGAACGTTGACCGGTTCAATCATAGCAAGCCTCGACGTGATGATAGCCGACCCGCCGACGCCGCGTGTCAGAGCTCATCGTTCTTCGCCGGCGAGCATGAATGCAGATTGGCACTGCGTGCGCTACGCCGCATGCTTGGAGTCGGCCACGCGTGCGGTCTCCTCCGGGCCATCTGGAATCCTCTCTCCGGGGGTTGTCGTTTTCTCATGGCGATAGAAGAGATCCATGCAGAAAAAGAAAACGGTCAGGAGAGCCAGAAGGCCAGCTACGATTCCCCAGTAACCCCACGACATGATACGCCCCCTTTGGGAGGAGGCAAACAGATCGACGCGACGAATCTGTTTGCCTCTCTAACACCGCGGGCGCAGACGGTGCGGGCACCGCCTACAGCTTAAGCCGTCTTTCGATAGACCGGCTCGGACGGAAGTTCATGGACGGTGAGCGATTCCTCCGGCCTGGCGCTCGGCATCATGAGCCCGATAAACAACACTCCGATGAGGCCGATCGATCCGGCCATCAGCAGACTGCTTGGAGTATCGGGCCACGTCCGAGGCTCTGAGAATACAGTCGCGATCGGCTGGAGGGAGGCCTCCGCTTTAGCCAAATTCTCGAAACGATCCGCCATTTCTTCGGTATGGAGCGACGCTAAGGTCAGGAGGGCTAATTGTGTTTGAGCGTCGCCTTTCGCTTGGCTCTCTTCCTGAAGCGAGGCGATTCGGACGATGGCCTTCCCAAGACGATCCTGAATCCGTTCATCCGACCTCATCGCGTCCTGCGTCGCAGCGACGATCGTACGACCCAACACGGATTGCCCGGTTTCTTCATAGGCGGACTCGAGGCGAGCGCCTCTATTATCGGTCAGCGCGATCATCCGCTGGTTATATGGCCCGTCGATAAGGAGAGGCGAAAGCACACCGGACCTGATTCCCCGTTCCGTGAAGACGACGACGGAACGACCGAGGACATACTGCACGCGGGCAGCATGATCCGCATCGCGCGTCATCATAGCGGCGGAGAGATCATTGAAAGACGTCATCGTGCTATCCTCCAAGGATTGCGCCATTAACGTCGCATGATTCAATTCCTTCGCCGCTGCTTCGATGTCTCCGAGGATGGCACGGTCCAACAGGTCATTTTCGACGAGGGCCTGCCCCAACGCCGGCTGTACCCATTGCATAGCGGCCATGGGACCGATCTCCGCACTGATCGGTTCAACCGTTGCCAGCTGAGGCGGCTCGGACTCAAGCGTGCCGTTCGCAGCCATGAACAAAAAATACCCGCCAATAATCGTCGCGAAGGCGCCTACCGCCACCATCAAATCAATCGGTTCAATACGCCGTGTCATAGTGCTCCTCCTGTGCTGATCCTCTGATCCATGACTATCGAAGGTTCGCAAGCCAGGTGCCATGGCGAAATTGATTGATCTATTGACAGTTAACGAATAATCGGCGTCAATGAGGATGAACGATGGTGGTGGCTTTCAGCCAGTTACTGAGCAAATCCACCAGGGAAACGCAGGCTAACATTGAGCCAGAGGTAAAGATCGAGGTTGAAGAGGGATCTCACTCAACCTGAACCTACTTGAGTGTGACAATCGTCACGCCATCCCCTCCCTCCACCCGCTCGCCAGGACGAAATGAGGAAACGTAGGGAGAATCTTTGAGATACGCGCGAAGGGTCGTTTTCAATCGGCCGGTCCCATGCCCGTGGATAATGCGAAGACTATGGCTATTTCTGAGAGCAGTTCGATCCAATGCGGTCAAAGTGCGTTCGATGGCCTCGTCTGCCGACGTCCCACGCACATCCAATACAACGGACGACTCTTCCGAATGCGTGGGCAAGGTCACTGATCGAGAAACCGGCGCACCAGCCGCGAGCGCTGCTTTCTGGTTGTCTGCTCCCTCATCGGAAGCGACCAGGAGAGACGCAGCCACAGACATGTCCGCATCGCCGACGCGGAGACGCACCCGCTTCTTGCCCTTCGGCGATTCCAACAACGTCCCGGTGGTTCCTAAATGCGCGATTTCTACTCGGGCACCTGCCTCTAATCGTTCTAATGGAATCCGTGCTTCCGAGGGCACAAATTGCGTTCTGACTACCTCATCCAATTTCCCCAATTGCGACTTGGCCTGTGAGGTCTTGATAAGTGTCTGCTCCTGTTTCACGTTCTCGAGGATGGCATGGATTTCCGCGCGCGCCCTGAGCAGTTCATCCGTCCATTTCTTCCTGACTCGCTTCTGCTCGTCGCGTTCCGTGCTCTTGAGGCGGTCGGCCACTTCTGCGGCTTCCTGGGCGGCGCGCTCGGCATTAGATTTAAGGACGCTGATCGCGGCGGTGTCTTCATCCAGCCGGCGCTGCTTGTCTTG
>JAICXS010000348.1 GCA_025934615.1 Nitrospiraceae bacterium | reverse complement strand
ATCGACGACTTGTCCGACAGGTCAGCTCTCTGTTTCAATAGAAGTACGGTATAGCTGAGTGACCAAATGGGGAAGAAACAGCGGCGCGCGAAGCTGGTGCCGGTCAACTCCAAAAGCATCCACAACGTTGGGTATGACCCCGACATGCAGCGGCTCTTTCTCGACTATAGGGGCGGCCGGCTGTACGAATACTTCGACGTCCCGGACGAGTTGTATGTGCGTCTTCTGAACGCCACGTCGATCGGCCGGTTCGTCAATTACGCGATTAAACCTCATTACCACTATAAAGAAGTTCAACATCGTCCGGCGTGGGTAGAAGAGTAGGTCCGAAGCTGGCGCAATAAACGAGAGGGGCCGTCCGAACAGAATGATCTGCCCGGACGGCCCCTTCTTACCAGAGAACCGGTCTTTTCAATGTACCCGAAGATTAACTGACGCGCTCACTCCGGGTGGAGGTCCTTCGTGGTGACGACGGTCTGGATGGCCGTCTGTATTCAGGACGCGAATGGCTCACCTGACCTGCACTACGCCGGTGTGCAGGGGGACTCCCCGCCGCGAGCGGAACGGCTTGCCCGAGCAACTTTTCGATCGCGCGCCATTGCAAGTGGTCTTCGGCCGTGACAAAACTCGTCGCTTGTCCGGTCGCGTTCATGCGGGCCGTTCGGCCGATTCGATGGACGTAATCTTCGGGACAGTTCGGCAAATCGTAATTCACCACATGTCCAATATTGGCCACATCGATGCCACGCGCGGCAATATCCGTCGCGACGAGAATGCGGAATGTCCCGCGCTTAAATCCTTCTAGTGCCGCACGCCTTTGCGAAAGAGTTCGGTCGCCATGAATGACGGCGACCTTGTGTCCAACGTTTCCCAATACATGACCGAGCCGATCGGCTCGATGCTTGGTGCGTGTAAACACAAGAACGGTGTGCTGTTCCCTTCCTAAAAGGGAAACGAGCAGATCCGTCTTGCTGTCGTGCGTCGTATGATGCAGGCTCTGGGTCACGCCGACGGCAGTTGTGGCGGGCCGTGACACCATGACCTGAACCGGGTCTTTCACGCTCGCTTGCGCAAGGCGATTCAGATCGGCCGGCATCGTGGCGGAGAACAGCAGGGTTTGCCGTTCTTCCGGCATAGCATCCAGGATCTGGTTGATCTGCGGCGCGAATCCCATGTCCAACATGCGGTCGGCCTCATCCAGCACGAGAATCTTCATCGGCACGAGATTGACCGTTCCATTCCACAGATGGTCCAGCAATCGACCCGGCGTGGCGACGAGAATATC
The DNA here is from genome assembly GCA_025934615.1 of Nitrospiraceae bacterium. Classification (GTDB taxonomy): domain Bacteria; phylum Nitrospirota; class Nitrospiria; order Nitrospirales; family Nitrospiraceae; genus JAICXS01. The sequence goes on along the minus strand of JAICXS010000348.1, from coordinate 2,237 downwards.
GGGACGCTGCCGCAGGCCTCTCACCTGTGCCTGCATATCGGCGCCACCAACGATCGTCGTGGCAAAGATCCGCGTGCTGCGGCCAAGCTTGTCGATGACCTCTTGAATTTGGATGGCCAATTCTCTGGTCGGTACCAAAATCAAGGCTTTGGGTTGTCCTTTCGGCATGGCGGCAAGCCGCTCGATAAGCGGGATGACAAACGCGGCGGTCTTCCCGGTACCCGTCTGCGCACATCCGATCACATCACGTCCTTGGAGAACGTGAGGAATGGCTTGCGCTTGAATGGAGGTGGGCTCAGTAAAACCTGCCTTGGCAATATCACTGAGAAGGGTTTCAGATACACCGAGGGTGTGAAAACTCATAGCAGTCGTCTGCACAGAACTATCCTTTCGTTATGATCGCATTGTCACGGATTCAGAGAACCGAGGGGAGGCAGAATCAGGAAGGAGTCCGCTCCAAACAGGACCTGGTCGCGATGCGATCGCGAGGTCCGCTTGTAGAGATCATCACCATCGACGGACCATAAGCAATGATGATGACCCGTATCGTACAGCATGGGAAGCCATCCGTCAACCGGTGTATTACAAGACCGATTGACAAATTGCCATACCACGCCGGCGGTGCATGTTAAAATCTCAAGTCCACGCCCTGATGCACGGCCATGCCGATCTGTTCAATATCGCGACGGCGCGCGTTAAAAAACACTATCCATTTGTCTTCTTCCCGAATGGCCGACGGCTTATAGATCGCATCGCGATCCCAGGCGAAAGGGTGCAGCCTGCCAGGCGCGCGGAGAATGGGATTGGCGGGATGCTTGTGCCAGCCGCTGATGCCATCGCGCGAGCGCGCGATCCCGATATTGGCGTGATGAAGGTCGGCAAATCCGATGTAGAACATATAATACCAACCCTCGATTTTATGAACGTCGGCGCCGGTGACTTTCGCGCTTTCCCATTGGCTGTTCCGGTCTGCGGTGAAGATCGGCTGCTCGCGCTTGGTCCAGGCGATGCCGTTCATACTTGTCGCAAGCGCGATGCAATCAGGCTCGTATTGTTCCCCGGCCGAATAGTACATACGAAACTCGTTTCTCTCATCGTCCCAAAGCACGTCTGGAGCCATCACTGCGCTTTGCTCCCAGTCGAGCGTAGGAACAAGAACCGGCTGGGCCGAGGATCGTACCCAAGCGAGACCGTCGAAGCTGGTCGCATAATAAATCTGGGAATGCTCGGCTGATTGGCCCGTATACCAAAGATGGTAACGGCCGTCGCGAACGAGGACCGATGTACGATTGACTTCAATCTGCCCCGCGATAGCCGGATCGGGCGCGAGCACGATGCGCGGCGCCGACCATTGATAGCCATTCCCGCTTTCGGTGTAGCCGATCGCATGCTGCGTTCGCCAGGAAAACCACATTTTGTAACGATCGCCTTGCTTGAGAACAAACGGGTCGAAGCACACACCGAGCGAGCCGCCCAAAACGGGATTATGTGGGTCGAAGACCCATCCGCCTGTCGTGTCTCCTTCCGAGCAGCTCGAAAGCCACAGGGGAAGAAAAGGCGCGGCAAACAGACAACCCATAAAGGCGCGGCGGGTAAGCCCTATGGTTGGATTCGTTTCGTCCGCTGTTGGACCGTCGACTGACCGAATCGATATCATATAGTTATTGGACCAAAACTTTATCTACAAAGATACGGCTCCAACTGAATTGGATACGAATTTAGGATTCTTATCAATACAGCCGGCCGAATAGCCGTCCGAAAAATATCCCCGCCTTTCTTAACCGCAAATAGGGGTTGCGGTTTTACAACCTACCCAAAACGATCACAGGAGGTAAACAAATTGCTTCTGTCCTAGATTGAGCTGCATTGGAACAACCCATGCCGAGAAGCGTCAACGCCGGGTTGCATAATCCAGTAAAACATGAAATATCCCATCGCAACGATTTAGAAAGGCCTGACTATGCCGGATCCAACATCCCTCGACCAAATTGACCTCAGTCCTATTGGCGGGAAACGCTACTTCACGTTGGATCGCGAGTGGCGTGAGGAATTCATTTATTTTCTAATGGTCGACCGCTTTCATGATGGGAAGCCGCATCCTGCCGTTAACCAGCCTCAGCGTTCACAAGGGTTTGCTGCGCCAAGTGCATTCTATGGCGGGCGCATCCAAGGGATCACGCAAAACTTAGACTACATCGCCAATCTCGGATGTACGGCCATTTGGCTCTCTCCGGTGT
>JAICXS010000425.1 GCA_025934615.1 Nitrospiraceae bacterium | reverse complement strand
AGATCGTTCCGAAGGGCTCGTTGCGCATCCAGCATCAACGCCAATGCCACATCCGCATGGAGATTTCGTTCATGAAATTCATCGAAGATAACGAGACCGTACCCACTTAGCGAGGGATCATGGTGCAGGAGTCGAGTGAGAATGCCTTCCGTGACGACTTCGACCCGCGTCTTCGCGCCGACTTGCGTCTCGAACCGAATGCGATGGCCTACCGTCTCCCCGACCGCTTCGCCAAGCATCGCGGCCATCCGGCGCGCTGCCGCCCGCGCGGCTAAGCGCCGTGGCTCCAGCATGACGATGCGCCGATCTTGCAGCCACGGTTCATCGAGAAGGGCGAGTGGAACAACTGTCGTTTTGCCCGCCCCGGGTGGGGCGATCAGCACGGCATGCTGCCTATCCCGCAGTGCATCCACCAATTGAACCAAGACCGACTGGATCGGTAACGCAGTCATGGCGGTACTCTACCAGACCAAGGCGCATTATTCCCGGTGCTTCGCTCGAAGCGAAACGCGATCGTATCGCGATTCAATTCGCCGACTCGCTGCGTCCTGTGGCTGCAAAGAGCTTTAATATACGGCGCCGAGATTCGTGCATGGTTTCTGTTTCAAAAAATAGTGGCGTGGCTGTAAGGAGATAAGAGTTTGCCTTGATCTTTTGGCGATGAATCGCTAGCCTCCCAGCCCAGATGTTCGCCGTCTTCCGACTGATCCGCGGGGCCGCCTCAGACTTTCGGCGCCATGGCTGTACGAGTCTCGCCGCTTCTCTGGCATATTTTTCACTGCTGTCGTTTTTCCCGCTCATCTTTGTCCTGCTCTATGGGCTGAGCACCGTGTTGCGGCAGCAGGTCGGACATGAGCTGATGTTGAACTTTCTCAACGGTTTTCTTCCGGCCCTGGGGCCTGATCTCGCGGAAGAGATCAAGCGCGTGGCAGGCATCGAAGCGGTGCGATGGGTCATCGTCGTCACGGCGATATGGTTCGGCATGCAAGTGTTCTATGAGATGGACTATGCGGTCAACGTCGTCTTTGGAACCCAACGCACACGCCATCCGCTTCTGTCGGCCGCCATGTCGGCGGCCTTGGTCGGATTGGTCGGGGTACTGCTGCTCTTGTCCTATTTAGTCACTCAGATATTGGGATTGTTGGTCTTCTATGCCCCGCGCATCGGAAAGTTAGACCTTGCGGCTGTCGTCGCCTATCGGTTTCTCCTCTCCTATCTCCTTCCGTTCGCTATCGTGCTGCTCGCCGTCGCGTGTCTGTATCGCTATTTGCCGCAACGGCGTCCGGCTTGGCGCCATGCATTTACCGGAGGCCTGATCTTGGCGATCCTCTGGGAGATGGCCAAGCATCTCTTCAGCAATTATGTGACGACATTGGCGGTGTACAGCCGTCTGTATGGCTCGCTGCTGTTCGTTGTCCTGTTCCTGCTGTGGATTTATTATTCGGTCACCCTGTTTCTCTTTGGGGCGGAGATTGTACATCGTCTCCAGCAGGGCCGAGACCGACGATCGACGGCCTAATTCGATCCTCGCCAAGTCGGCGGCGCCATCGCTCCTGGTGGTGCCCATACAGATGAGCGATAGGGCACTATTTCGCATACGCTGCTGCCATCCGGCTCTACCCCCTTTCTTCCTATTGCGATATGTAGTCATCCTAGATGACCCGCTGAGATTCTTGTGGCAGCGGACGTTCCTTGCCATCGGTCGCAACGCTAAGTGTAGAACTCATGATTGTCCGCTCTCCGACCGGCTCCGCATTGCTCGTGCATTTGCGCGCTGAAGTCATGCACCGCTCCTATCCGATTTTGGGCGAGACGCTTCGGCGGATCGAATATCTCACGACGCAGACGAGCATCGCAGACTTAGCCAGCCTCATTCTTCATGATCAAGGATTTACGGCGATCGTTTTGCATGCGGCAAATAGGCTCAACACGGGGTCGCGCCCGATTACCTCGATCACGCGCGGCATCCTCATTGTCGGCTATGAGGCTATTCGTGATCTGGCGATCGCGGCTGAGGTTGCCGATGTCGCCGAAAAGCGTCTCCCCAAGAGCGTCCATTTAAAACATCTTCTGACCAAGGCGGTGCTGGCCGCGCATCATGCCGACCAATTCAGATTTGCACAGAATCTCCCGGACAGTGAAGAGGGATTTACGCGAGCGCTGCTGCATACGATCGATGAACTGACGTTGGCTTTACACGCTCCAGATCTGTATGGCCAGATACAGGCCCTCGTCTTAAGCCGTGGCAGGAGTTATGCCCAGGCCCATGCGGAAGTCACCGGCCTTAGTCCGTCTCAGGTCATCAAAGTCTTTTGCGAGTTGAATGGGCTCCCAACCGAGTTTTTTACTGTCCCGTTGGACTGGCGTCAGCCGCAAGCATGGACGGCGGAGCAGCGTCTGCATGGCACGATTCATTTGGCGAATGCGTTTGCCAAGAACCGTTTAGCGCCGTCCTCGCCAGAAACAAGACAAGCGTACGATGACCTGGTTGCTCAAACCAGCGTGGCTCTCGACCTTCCCCATCCAGTCATTACTACCAGCCTGAAGACGGCCTGGTCCACGCTTCTTAAGCGATCCCCGGAAATGCCGCTGACCCGTGCCGATCCTCCGGATGCGGAGAAGGCCCGTCTGCTCTTGGAGGAGGCCGCCGCCCCGCAAGCTGTCCCGGCGGTGCAGCAGCTTATCCTTGAACTCACTGAACACGTCAATGAGGCGCCTGACTTCAATACAATAATTAGTTTCATCCTGGAGATCCTGCAACGCGGCCTGGGGTTCGCCCATGCTTTTCTTATTATTCCAACGTCCAATGGGCAGCAGCTCATCGCCAGATGCGGCCTCGGAGAACACGCGCAAGGCCTTCTTCACACGTTCACATGCCCGTTCGACACGAACCATTCTCGGCTTGCGCGAATTCTTCAGCGTCGT
>JAICXS010000086.1 GCA_025934615.1 Nitrospiraceae bacterium | reverse complement strand
GGCAGAACCACTCTGTGCAGTTCCTGTATGCGCACGCCCAGTGTGCTGGTGTCCCGCAAGAGGACTTCTGTAACAGCCTGGGCTTTTGCGTGAGGGGTGAGCGCAGTGAGCACAATGCCGGGCCGTGCATGTTTCATAATCGCCGGCGTGAGGACGACGTCGACGGCGCCGGCAGAAAACAGCCGTTCCATGACGGTCTCATAGGTTTGCGGGTGCAGATCGTCGACATTGGTTTCGAGTTGAACAATCGTATCGGTGTGCTCAATGGTCGATACCGACTCGCCGACAAAAATCCGGAGCGCATTCGGCCAGTCCTTCGGATCGGCACTGCCCGCCCCATAGCCAATAGCCGTAGGACGCATGAGGGGCAGAGGCCCAAATTGCTGCACCAATATACCGAGGAGCGCGAGGCCCGTCGGAGTGGTGAACTCGCGAGCGGGGCCGCTGCTGTACACGGGAATCTTACGAGCTAAAGCGGCCACGGCCGGACCTGGCGCCGGTAATCGTCCATGTGCTGAATCGATGACTCCCGAGCCTACATTTACTGCCGATGAGGTAATCCGCTGAACGCCTAACAGGTGACATCCCACAATAGCACCCACCACATCGACCAATGAATCGATCACACCGACTTCGTGAAAGGTCACCTTCGAAGGACTGACGCGATGTGCGAGGCCTTCAGCATTTGCCAGGCGGTCGAACACTGCCAGGCTTTGTTCTTTGACTACGCGCGGAAGACGACTGCTCCTGATCAGCCGTTGAATGCGGCTCAAAGACAGTGGGGTGTGGAAGCCGCGCTGAATCACGACATCGACTTTGGTGGCGGACAGACCTCCGCGCATGACACGTGCGGAACGGAGCCGGTAGTGTGCCGCCGGCAAATCCTTGAGCGCGCGAGACAACTCTTTGAGTGGCAAGCCCGCATCGACGAGCGCCCCGAGCGTCATGTCTCCGCTGATTCCTGAGAAACAATCAAAATGTAGATGCTGCATGTCACCTTTTTTCAACGCATCTTCTCAGCGTCCAGTACGTCGCACTTGCCCCGAGCGGCGGTCATCTTAACAAAACCACTCTGAGACCAAAAGGTTTGTTGTGGACTTACAGATTCAGCATTGACACCTTCAGACCCCTATGATATCCACGCATTGCTTTCATACAACCCTACACCGTCGACCTGTACCCGAATAAGGGTGTGGTTTGTCCCCGCATCCCTGCAGGGCCTCAATGTGTCCAAGAAGTATTCTCAACACCTACAGATGAGCACTCGGAGAGATATGAGCCGTGCAAGGCTTATTGCAATCGTCTGCCTCGTGTGTTTCATCGTGGCGCCGGCACAGACCTTTGCCGCGAAACGAAAGCGGGGGCCGGTCACTCCGCCGGAGTTGAAAATCGTTTCTGTAACACTAGCTCCCGTCTCCTATGTCCCCGGCAACGGCACACTGGACTTTACGGTCGAGATCGAATTGCCCAAGGAGACCGAGCAACATCTCATGCTGGAAGTATCTACGCTCATCAGTTCGCCTTCAATGCGATCGATGCGTTTTTTGTCGAGCCGCCAATCGATCGACAGGCCGGAGCACGCGGTGTCCGCCGCTCCGATCGCGAACAGCAAACCTCGGATCCAAGTCTTGCTCACCTGGGATGGGATGGATCAGTCAAAAGAATTGGCGGGGACCGGAATGTACGACTATGAAATTCGGGCTAAACTCCTTGCCGTGGGAGAGAATGGCGTGCGGACATACATGAATGCTTGGCCGAAACGCGGAACGCTCACGTTGAAATAGCCGTCACCCTCCGCTTTCAGCAATGAGTCACGAAAGAAACGTACTTGCCGCCGACCGTTTCTAAAAGGCTACTAGCTCGCGGCTTCTCGACTCAATCCTTCCCCATGACGTTGATGCGGTGAGCCAAGCAGCCGGCTCCGAAGCCGTTATCGATGTTCACCACTCCAATGCCGGCCGCGCATGAATTTAACATCGTTAACAGGGCCGCCAAACCGCCGAAGCTGGCTCCATACCCGCGGCTCGTCGGAACCGCAATGACGGGACGGTCAACAAGACCGCCGATTACGCTCGGCAGCGCCCCGTCCATGCCGGCGACCACGATGAGCGCACGCGCTTTCAGCAAGCGCTCATGTCGACTGAACAAACGATGGATGCCCGCCACGCCGACATCATAGAGCACTTCCGTGCGGCTTCCCATGATCTCAGCCGTCACACGCGCTTCCTCCGCGACCGGGATATCGGAGGTGCCGGCGGTGACGATCAAAATGTCTCCGTACAGAGTCGGCTTGCGCCGTTCGATGACGACCACTCGAGCCAATTCATGATAGACGGCACGGCGATCCAGCCGGGTCAGCGCCCGTCCGATTTCAGGTTCCACGCGCGTCGCCAGCAAGGGACCGCCTTTTTTTAACAGGCCGCGCGCAATCCCAATCACCTGCGCGCGTGTCTTACCCTCGCAAAAGATCACTTCAGGAAATCCCTGCCGGATCGCCCGATGATGATCCACCGACGCAAATCCCAAATCTTCATAGGGCAAGGTCCGGAGTCGCGCGATCGCCGTCTCAACAGATGTCTTCCCAGATTGCAGATCGGTAAGGAGCTTTTTTAATAGCTTCTGATCCATTCTTTTTATTCGTATGAGAAACAGCCGGATAGAAGGCTCCAAAAGGTCATCCAGCAAGGCCGCAGGCGAGAAAGAACCGGAGACGTAGCCTCTGGACTACGTTGAGGATTCTTTCGACCCGAGAACGCAGTTGGTGGCCTTTTTCAGCCTTCTACTTCCTCTTTAGCGGCGCGTTCCATGAGCTCGCTCACCGCCCCGCGCGGCGATTTTCCTTCAAAGAGTACGTCGCAGACCGCTTGAACAATGGGCATCTCGATCTTATGGCGGCGCGCCAGTCCGGCCGCTGCGACGGACGTCCGGACCCCTTCCGCGACCGCCTGCGTCTCTTTGAGAATGCCGGACAGTGTCTCTCCCCGTCCCAGCCGGACGCCGACCGTATGGTTACGGCTCAACGGACCCGTGCACGTCAGCACGAGGTCCCCGACACCGGAGAGGCCATAGAATGTTTTGGGATCGGCGCCGAGCGCCACGCCTAATCGGATCATCTCGGCAAGCCCTCGGGTGATCAATGCGGCTCTGGCATTGTGCCCCAGATTGAGGCCGTCCACCACACCCGCCGCGAGTGCCACGACATTCTTTAAGGCTCCGCCGAGTTGCACCCCGATCACATCGGTTCCAGCATAGACCCGAAAGCACGGGGTCATAAACACGTGTTGCAACGATCGAACGATAGCGGGCTCTTGTCCGGCTAAAACAATAGCGGTCGGCTGATCATGACAGACTTCGATCGCAAAGCTCGGCCCCGAAAGAACGCAGACAGTTGGATGCAGGTCTGGAGGCAAGGTGTCGTGGATCACCTGCGACATCAACTTAAACGTATGTTCTTCAATTCCTTTCGTGGCGCTCACAATCGGAATCGAGTGAGGCAACAGAGACCCAAGCTGCTGCAGGACGGATCGAGCCGCATGCGACGGCACGGCAAAGAGCAGCAGATCAATGCCCTGAACGGCTTCTTGGAGCGATTCGGTGACGTGTAATGAGGAAGGTAATTTCACGCCGGATAAAAAAGACGTATTTTCGTGCGTCGCCCTGATTCCTTCTACGACCTCGCGTTCGTAGGCCCATAGCCGAACGGGCAGTCCCTTGTTGGCGAGATGACGGGCGAGCGACGTTCCCCACGCCCCCGCTCCAATCACCGCTATCCGCGGTTCTTTCGGAATCGAAGTGGGCATTGAAATGGTTTCTCCAGGAGGTGGGATTATAGGTACGGCTCAGGATCGTGTCAAAGTGATGACGAGAGAATTCGTAGGGCGACTTGCTGGCTGTTGCGCCGTTTTAGTTGTCTTGGTGAGCGTCGGACACGGATCTGCACCTTTTGTTTCTGCTCGCCACTTCGTATACTGCCGATATTCCATGCCACAAAAGATTTGTCAGGCTTGTTCCAAAGAATTACCCGACCACAGCCGCTTTTGTACACGATGTGGGCAGCCGGTCAGGTTGCTGCGACGATCGACAGCGCAACCGAAAACCGACGACATGAACCTATCGATTCTGTACACTATGGTGGGTGGATTAATCATCGCGCTTCTCTTTCCCCCATGGGAAACGGCTCCCGGGCAGGCGCCCGAATTCTTGGGATTTCATTTTATTCTGAATCCACCACGAAGTGAACAGGACGTTGGCGTGATCAGTCGACTCTTGCTATCGATTGAATTGGTGACGATCGCTGTCGCAGGGATGTACTTTGCGTGGCTGTTTCGCAGAAAGTAAGGAGTGCCTTACTCGAGTGCAAGCGTGAGGCACTTTGCCGAACCGCCGGCCTTCATAAATTCATCCAATGGCACAGGGTGAACATGGTAGCCACGTTCCTCCAACTGCTTCATCGTGTCGGGGCAGCCGTCCGGCAGCACGACATGTCGGCCAATGCAGACCGCATTACAGGCAAAGCGAAGGGCTTCTGCTTCAGGAACGATCATCTGCCGATCTTTCGCGATGCGGTCCGATAGGACCGTTTGGGCATAAGGATCGAACGCCGGGGGATAGTACAGCAATTCCCCGCCGCTCAGCGGGCAGAAGCACGTGTCGAGATGGTAAAAGCGCGGGTTCACCAACTCGAGCGGAATAATTTCCCGGTTGAAGATTTCGCTGAGGCGAGGATAGGCCCGTATGTCCGTGCGCTGGCGATATCCGCCGAACCAGATATCCGGAAATCCCAGGAGGTCGCCGGCGCCTTCGAAATAGAGGCCTTCCTCCAACAAGGTCACGTCATAGCCGTGCGTGCGAAACCATTGTTCAAAATATCGTTCCTCGCGCTGTCGTTCCGGATGGCGAAATCGGCTGGGGACAGCGCACAGGCCGTACAAGACTCCGGCATTCGCCGTAAAGACCATGTCCGGAAGACTCGCGATGGGATCCATGCGTTCCAGCGTGGCGCCGATCTGGTGTTCCAGCTCCTGCATGAGGGCGTACCATTGTAGGCGCGCGCGCTTCAAGTCGGCCGTGTTCGAAACGCGCATCCATGGATTGATTTCGTATTCAATGCCGAAATAATCGGGCGGGCAGACGAGAAGGCGGCTCATATCTTGCCCCCTAGTTCGCGCGTGAGATCGCGCAAGAATGAGGCGGCGTCCATGACCAACCCGACGGCTTGAAAGCTGCCACGATCGGCCAACTTGGTCGGCACGGCGGGATTGACATCCACACATACGGTCGGGACCGTGGCGGGCAATAGATTGCCGGTCGCGATGGCGTGGAGCGTGGAAGCCACGAGCAACGCCAGTTTCACACCGGGAAGGGCGGCTCGCATCGCCGCTTGCGCACGCACGGAATCGGTGATCACCCCCGGCAGGGGACCATCGTCCCGTATCGTACCCGCCATGACGACCTGCACTTTTTGTCGAACGCATGCCGCCATAATTCCCTGCGTGATCGCGCCGGATGCCACCGCCTGTTCGATGCTGCCGATGGCGCGAATGCGATTGATCGTGCGCAAATGATGTTCATGGCCATGGGGCACGGTATGACCGGCGGAGAGTCCATAGCCGAGGGAGGTGCCGAACATATGCGCTTCCATATCGTGGGCCGCTAAGGCGTTGCCACAAAACAGGACGTGAACGAACCCCGCCTCGATCAACCAGGTCAGCGCGTCTCGGCCGCCCGAATGAATAATGGCCGGGCCGCCGGCCAGTAACACTTTTCCCTGCGTTCCGCCTGCCTCGCGCAACGTCCGCATGCGGCGTGCAATGTCGGCAATGATAGGACCATGCGGGCGTTCCGAGGAGACTTGCGCTTCCATAAAACTGAAGACATCTCGCTCAGGCGGCCGTTGGAGCGGCAGCACGCGGATGCCGTCTCGTCCGGTCACGATGAGATCGCCGGGCCGCGCGTCGGTCATCGGGATGGCCCGGGCGGAAACTTTGCTGGGATCGAAGCGGATGCCCAGATCCATTTCGATGGCCTGCACTTCGCACCAGTGTCCTTGCAAGCGAACGTGGGTAGGGAGATGTGTGGTCGCATAAAACCCGTCCGGTAACACACCGGCAGTCCGAACCGGCTCGACGGTGCAATCCGTTTCGCGGGCTACCGAGGCGCCGTGCGGTTGAATGGCGGTCAGAATCTCAGCGAGCAGTGCTGGCGACGCCGCTCGAACGACAAGCGTCGCGCGTGACGCTTCCTGCCGTGTTGTCCCAATCTGCACGTCGCTTAAGTCGAACGTCCCGCCCATCATCAGAATGGTATCCAACACTTTCGCCAGAATCAGCGAGTCGATAATGTGCCCTTGAAGAATGACGGTTTCTTCTGCAGCAGTCATGATGAGCGCGGTTGAAGCCTGGATGTTCCAGCCATCTTATGATACCACCGGTGCGAGGGTTCTGCCTCTTGTCGATGCTTTTGGATGAGGAAGAGGAATAGGTGAAGGAGGAAAGAGCAAAAAAAAGGAGGCCGCTTTTCGCGACCTCCTTTTTTGGCATCGACCGAATTTAATTGATGGTGCGTTCGCCGGTGATCTTGGTGGCCGAATTGACCGGTGGTTCAATCTTATAGTCATAATAGCCTGGGTGTCTCGGCACGCGCCCGGCGCCGTTCTCGTTGACGATTGCATCCCGACCCGACTCAGGCTTGAGGGCCTGCATGGTGTGCTTGCCATAGCTTTCGGCCGATTCCAACATGGCCTTGTCGCCGCCCAGATTGGTCTGGCCGGGATCGTTAGACGTCGACTGTCCGTTCACGGGGCTTTGTGCCGAGGCGCCGGGATAGCCCGGGTGCTTGGGCAATAAGGCCGGGTTCGCCAAGACGAGCGAGGCTGAAACGATGAGACCGACCCCAACAGCAGTACTGAGCAGTGTCTTCATGGCCGACTCCTTGTGAAAAGATAGAGGTAAAAGCGAATGACGAAATTGTAATAAGTCCAACCAGGCCGTCATCTTAGCGAGCTTGATGGGCGCTGTCAAGCCATCGCTACCATGGAAATTTCCTCAATTGCTCAACGTCTTCTCGGCGGCCGACGGCCTCGGCCCCGATAGGGTCCGCCTCGTTGCTGACCGGGCAAGCGAATGATGACCGCGGTGCCTTGACCGGGGCCACTGGCAATCGAGATCTGTCCCTGATGTTCTTCGACAATTTTCTTGACCGATGCCAGGCCGAGGCCGGTTCC
>JAICXS010000236.1 GCA_025934615.1 Nitrospiraceae bacterium | reverse complement strand
TGTTCCGGAAACAGAAGCCAATGCTGAAGAGATCCTGCCAACGTTTGCCGATCTTTGGTCGACTGTACAATCTGTATGAACTCATGCTGCCGGTGTCCCTGGTATTCCATCCGGACCGCGAGTAGGTCCGGCAAGGCCATGCTGAGTTCCTTGATACGTTGCTGTTGGTCTTTTGTCCATGGGCCAAACCAGTCTTTCATCCAATCCAACGTCGTCGACGCCCGCCTGGAAAGACGCGCGTCGCGGTCTTCTTTGAGTTTGCGCCAGGCTTTCTCTTGATCGCGTTGAAACATGTGCTCCATATATCGAACTTGTTGGTCTGTTAAGGAACTGACGAGCACCGCGCCGTCCGGGACGATCCGCCCGAAGAGATCCGCGCGCAATTGCTCGTACGTAGAGAACATCCAGTCGACTTCTTGACGATCCAGTCCATCTGCGCTTCGCTCCTTGATCTGCATCAAAAACCGTTCATAGACCGGCAAGGCGCCCTTCCGATGCTGGGCCAGCAAGTCTTTGAGTCGAGTCCGGACGAACACTTTTTGATCGGCGGTCAAATCGACGTACTCATCGATCTTCCACAGCATAAGACGATCGGCGTGGCGATAGAGAAATGTGGGCATGCAACTGATGAGCATGCCGGCCATGAGGCCGATCAGCAGCAGGCGCAGTCGAGAGACGCGATCGCGTGAGTCAGCAGGTGAATGGTTCCGGTCCATACGAGGAGGGGCGAAGATAGTATCCGTCCCTTGATCGTACCACATCAGAACCTATGATGGAGAGCAGAACAAACGAGAAAGGCGGACAAAGAGAAAGCCGCTGAGCCTTGCGGGGCCCAGCGGCTTTTTCGAACTACTTAATGCGAAAAGTTAGTTGCCTTTCCGACGGAGGCGCCACACGGCTACCCCGACTAATCCTGATCCCATCAACAGCAAGGATGCCGGCTCCGGAACGGCGCTTGACACTGTGGCGGACTTCAACAAGAAGTCATCATCTCCATTCGCCCCGGATCCTGTCGTCACAAAAATGTAGCGCCAGCTACCGGCAATGTTGATCGTTGGATTGATCCCGCCGGTCGACTGACTGCCGGTGAGCGCAGTCAATGTCGAGAGCTTCACGGTCGCAGAATTGCTAGCATAGATGGCATAGTTATCGACATTACCCGAAGTACCATCCACGGACGCAAGAGTCACCGATAGACCGGTCTTCGATGATCCGAGATCGAGCCGAATGAGGTCACGGAGGCTTCCATTGTTATCGATCTCGTTATTGTCCCCATTCCCTGAAGTAATGGTTGTGCAGCCCGACCCATCCCCGCTATTGCACACGCCCAATCCGAGGTCATTTGGCGCTTCATGACGCTGAATAAGGACCGGTGCATTCGTCACCCCGACGCCACCCGTATAGGTCGCAACTCCACCAGGCTCTGCATAGGTAAAGGCCGCCGCCGTAATACTGTCGACTCCGACCGTATACGTATGGGAAACACCGAGACTTCCAAAGGCCCCGCTGAAATCAAAGCTCGTGGCCTCCGCCATGCTGAGCGACCCCATAGTCGCCGCAGCCAGCATCAATCCACATACGACCGTTCTTTTGAGTCCGTTCATCTCCGCTCTCCTTGTTAGAATGTCACCGTATTCAACGTTCATCAATTCAAGTAACTTAATAAAGTAACTTAAGTGCCATAACGTAATACGGTGCGATACAAGGAGATAAACTTCCTCCTTCACGCCTGGTATGCCAAAGTATGTAAAAACATTTTACAGATCTTCAGGGCTCACTCTAAGACTACTGTCGAGGGCTTAACGCCACCATGATGGTATTACTCGCCTATTGAAGACTACTCTTGATCGCAGAACGCGTCTCAAAGGTGTAAATTTCTCCGACACCTCTTTACACTAGACTTTGCTTTGAAGTGATCTACGTATACTTCCGTTGCAAAATGAAGGGACATAAGAGTAGGATAAATTAACTAATCAGTCTTACGCTGGTTGGAGATGACATGGCTCTCCACCGCCGCTTTCAAAGATCTCGACGCGTCGCTCGGATAACCGGGCTTGCCCTCCTGGTTATTATTGCCCCATCCATTCTGAGCATGGCCTTGGCCGATTCTCTGAAACGTCCATTCTGGACGGAACAAGCGATGTTTCAGGTTGGCGACGACCTATTCTTTGTCGGTCAAGCCTCCTGCGCAAAGGCTTCCGAAACAGGACGTCAAGAAGCCTTCCGTCACGGCATGCAAGAGATGCTCAACTATGCGCAAACTCCTGGCACGGCGGGATTGTATGTCGATACGCAGATGGTCTTCGAAGAAACTGCCTCGCCCGGGTGTCCACGCAACACCGTCACCGTGTGGCGATTGCTTCGCGTGGATGCCCATCGATTGGCAAAGGTGGCCGCGGTCAGCCGGCATCTGAACACAATTGGAGACGATCAGTCTTCAGCCATACTGCCCATCGTTCCTCCCTCCGTCGGCATGTCTCGCGATGAAGTTTTTGATCGATTGGGACTGCCTGCCTCTACGACCATGCATCATGGATACGAATTTACATGGGAATACCGCCGCTACGGATTGGCGGTCGAGTTCGATCGACACATGTTTGTGAAGCGGTGGACAATTCTTGGAGCAGCCGCCCATGAGTCATCGGCCCAGGTCAGGACGCAGGCAAGGATCACTCCGAACGAACCCCCTATCGTCGACTTGACGCCTCGGCTTCGGAATTTAGAGCAGTCGGGACAAGAAGTAAGTCTTACCGTCAGTACGGTGTACAATCAGGCCGTCTTTTCGCGGCGTCCACCGACCCATATCGAACGATCGCTCTCCACCACAGAAGCAGCAGTGTCCACTTTCAATATTTCGCCACGACATGATGCCCTCTCCGACAAGGTCAGCGGGCTCTGGACCTGCAGAGCTGAGGACGGCAGTCCTGGACGAGGCGCTTTTATATACACGAAGCACGGCATCATAATCAGTCCTGCCTGCACGAATCCTTGGAATCGATAAAGGTCTTCCGGCTCCTCAAGAGCACGATGAGTCTTTCACCGCAGTCCCGGCGTTGTCTTGACGTTATTTTCAGCGGAGAAATGATCCGGACTGCTGGAAAGCGCGGATGGGCTGGGCAGCTACTGCGGTCTTATTTTGAAGAATATCTTCCGTCCACTTCAATGCCGTTGATAAAAGGCAGCGATCGTCTCAACCACATAGCTAAGTTGCGCTACAGTGAGCTCGGCATAGATGGGCAGGGAAAGGACTTGTTCGGCCGCTTTCTCTGAAATAGGGAAGGAACCTTTTTGATGGCCAAGATCGCGATAGCAGGCTTGCAGATGCATCGGAACGGGATAGTACACTTCTGTGCCGACTCCCTTCTCTTTTAGATATGTCCGCAGTTCGTCTCGCTTTTGCACCCGTACGGTAAATTGGTTGAACACATGCTCGTTGCCTTTCGCCGTTATCGGCAGCGTCACTCGATCGGTCACCTTTGCATCCGTGAAGAGTTGCTCGTATCGTGCGGCATTTCGCCTTCGCCCCGCTGCCCATTGATCGAGATACTTCAGCTTGACCTGAAGAACAGCCGCCTGCAATGCATCCAGCCGGCTGTTGATTCCGATTCGTTCATGCAGATATCGTACGTGGCTGCCATGCACGCGGAGCATGGCCATCGCCTCGTTCAGCTTGCTATCGTTGGTGCTGATCAATCCCCCGTCGCCGAAGCCGCCTAGATTTTTGGACGGGAAAAAACTAAAGCAGCCGGTCTCCCCCATGGCCCCCGCCATAACTCCGTGGCGCTTGGCGCCGATGGCCTGACAGGCATCTTCGATCACGGTAAGCCGGCGCCGCTTGGCCATCGCGGTGATTGTCTCCATCTCAGCGCACTGCCCGAATAAATGCACGGGAATGATGGCCTTCGTTCGCGATGTGATCGCACGCTCGGCTGCCACAGGGTTCATATTAAATGTATCGGCACACACATCTACGAAGACAGGCTTCGCGCCCAATCGGGAAATCGCCCCGGCAGTGGCAAAAAACGTGAAGGGCACCGTAATGACCTCGTCCCCCGCGCCGACACCGGCGGCCATGAGAGAAAGCAGCAGCGCATCGCTCCCGGACGCCACTCCCACCGCATGGGCCGTGCCGATATACTGAGCGAGACTTCCCTCGAGCTCGGCGACTCGGGGCCCGAGGATGAACCCTTGTTCATCACACACCGTTTCAATGGCCGCGAGCACTTCCCCGCGAATCGATCGATACTGTGTTTTCAGATCAAGCAAAGGAACGTTCACACACGGCTCCTTCATCCGCAAAAACAGCGTCTCTATTGGCTATACCTAGAGCAACACAATCTTCTCGCGATTTCCTTTGACATGCTTGGTGCCGTTTCGAGTATCGAAGATGACCGGAGCGTGGCTTGCGACCATCTCATAATCAAACGCTGAGTGCGCCGTCAGCAGAAGCGCACAGTCGCTCTGTTGCACTCGCTCCTTGGTCAGTTGAACCGCCTTATAGGAACGCCCGTCCAGCGTGACGCCGGGAACGAACGGATCGGCATAGGAGAGATCGGCGCCTTCATGTTGAAGCAATTCCATCACTTTTAAAGCTGGGGTTTCACGCGGATCTTCTACATCGGCTTTGTATGTTACGCCCAAGACTAAGA